>DAOPYA010000157.1:0-9302 GCA_035352635.1 Candidatus Rifleibacterium sp. | reverse complement strand
TCTTAATCTTGAAGAAATCAACGGCAAAGGCCAGGTGAACCTGGGTCTTACCTGTGAGAGGGGCATGACTCCATGGTTTGCCAGTATAGATGCTGATGGAAAATGTGAAGCCGCAGCTGTGAAGCTTGACCCTGATGGTCGGGCCGGCATTTCTCTCGATTTCTCAGGGCTGCGGCGGTTTTTTCTGTTGCCGGTGGCTTTGAGCAGCGAACTCGATGCTGCCAAAACTTTTGCCTATTCTTTTAACTCCGGAACCGGCAGTTATGTGCTTTACCCGGTTCCCAACCCAGCTTTTGCCGAGCAGGTCATGATTTTTCTTCGTTCAGAATTTCAGCCATTGACCAGCCCGCCGCTGTTGCACATAAATTTTAACAACCTGATCGAACAAATCGCATTTTCGGCGACTGATGAAACAGCCACCACCTTTGTCGCACATTACCAGTTGCCCGGAAACGGCCGTGGCCAGGCGGTGTGCATGATCGGTGACCATCAGGTTTCTTTCAGCTTCTCGGTGGCCCGTCTGCGGCCAAACCAGCTTGCAGGCCTCGAACTGGGTGACTCTCTGCTGATGTCATCATCTGCCGGGCCAGATGAAACAATGATGATGTTTGCGGTTGCTGATGGCATGCAGCACCAACTGCCCGCCGGGGCCATTGCCGGGCCATACGATGTAATTGCCGGGTCGGGTTCACGGGCAAGCCTCTGTCTGCCTGCCGGGCAGGCTCTCTCTTCGTCAGCGGGCCTGTGCCGGGTCGATGCTGCAGGATTGCCGGTTTCATGGCAACGACCCATCAGAGACGGTAACCGGCAGGTTGCCGAAATCGAAGGTTCGGGGCGGTATTTCCTTTTCTCTGACGACCGCGGCCCCGTGTTCACAACCTTTGCGCTGGTCAGATCACCGACCGGTGTGGCCGAACTGCGCATCGATGCTGTTGACGATCTTTCGGGAGTCGCCACCGGGTTGTTGCAGGTCTCGGTCGATGGCGAAATTTTGCCAACCGGCGCTGCTGATGGCCTGCCATTGCGTGTCCCCTTGCGCGACATCAGTGAAGGCTACCGGAAAATCGAAGCCAGTCTCGCCGACCAGGCCGGCAATCATACTGCTGTTTCCATGCTGGCTCAGATCATTCAGCCAGTGGCGCTCAAGCAGGCTATCGTATTCCCGAATCCGTGCCGTAATCAGGCCCATATCAACCTGCTGTTCTCGGGTAAACCGGCTTTCGGTGAAGCAAACGTCAGCATTTTTTCGACGGCGGGGCATCGTGTAACTACTTTGCCGCTTCTTGAAAACGCCGACGGTCTCTCAGCCACCTGGGACCTCCGCGATCACGATGGCAGGCCGGTCAGCAACGGGCTGTACCTGTATCGGGCTAAAGCAGCTGCCGGTGGCGTCTTATTCAGACCCACCGGCAGAATTGCAGTGCTGAGATAGAACTGGCGCTTACCTGGCCGCTGCCTTCAGACCCTTTTCGTATTGGTTGCGGGCTGAGGTAAATTCTTTGAGGCGGGCCTTCGCCAGTTGCTGATCGCCGCTGGTGACTGCCTGCACATAAGCCTTGTAAGCGGCTTCATAAGAGTCTTTGGCCTTTTTAAGGCCTGCATTCATTTTGCCGTATGGTATTTTTTCGGTGGCGGCCGGCAGACGCAGCCCGCTCAAGACCGGGTCTGCTGATTTGTCAGACAGATTGGCCCTGGCGACCGAAGAATTCGCCTGATAAGCCTGAAAAGCAGCTTTGTTTTCAGTTGCCTGCTGATTCTTGCGGTAACCCAGCAGTTTGGCAATGCCCGTGAATACCTTTTCGCCAACTATGCCGCCGACGATGCTTCCCAGCATTGTGCCCACGACCGGTATGGGAATCATGGAACCCAGCATGGCCCCAAGGGTCGAACCAAGTGCCTGCCCGGCGATGGCTACCGGATCAAGGGCTTTCAGGGCCTGTTTAAAGCCCATGCCAGAACCGAGATTGCCCCCCAATGAACCGCCGACCAGTGAAGTCATGGTTGGCAGCAGGGCACCGGCGATGGTTCCGACGATCGGTATCGGGCAGAAAGTCTGAATCAGAGGCACAAAAACCTGGCCGGCTGCGGCTCCAAGCGATGAACCGACTACGTTACCCACGAACTGCAGCGAAGCGACTGACTGAAAAGCTGATTTCATGCTCACTTTTTCGCCATTCATCAGCTGACTGGCGAGATTGATGGCTATAGAGGTTCCGGCGGTCATGGCCAGGCTTTTGACGCTGAATGATTGCTTAATCGAAGCGGCCGCGTTTTTAACACCAGTGCCAAGAGCTTTCTGGCCTTTAATAATGTTTTCGCTGAGTTTGATCGAACGGTACTGCGCCTGGGTCTCATCTGAATATGCCCTTGAACCATCAATCGCGCCGTCAACCCGACCATCAACCACTGCCTGCTTGTATAGCCCTTCGCTCCATTCTTCGTAACTGCTGCGTCTGGCATCATACTCGGCTTTGAGCTGAACTTTGGCTGCCGGGTCGGTGGCGTTCTGCCAGGCCTGCTGGGCATCATGCAGTTCTTTGTATTTTGCAGTGGCGTTGCTGTCGACCGTAGCGTATTTAGTGTTGTCGAGAAACTGCTTGATCATCTGACTGCGGTCTTCAGGGTATTTTTGAATGTAGGCATCAACAAATTCGCGGTAAGTCTGCGGTTTGCTGTTTTCGAATACCTGGCAGATTTTTGAATACGGAGCCTGAATTCGGCCGCCGTTCATCACATCGTAGAACAGAGAGGCGTTGACGCCTTCGGTCGAAAGCATATCGGCACCTGACTTCAGAAGGCCATCATTGACGCCGTCGGTGACCCCTTGATTTTTAAAAACATACTTGTTTTCGGCGATGTTTTTATGGGTTTTGATGCGCCATGAATCGGCCAGATCGTGTTGATCTCTGGTCGAAAGAGCTTCAATGGCTTCGGCCCAGCCCTCAGAAAGGGCAAACCCTTCATCTGATACAGTATTCTTGGAATGGGCGCCATAGTAGGCGGTGGCCGGGTAGTTATTGCGTTCGTAGAGCTGATCCATGATCATGTGCCCAACTTCATGTGATACTACCGACGCGGCTGACGGGTCTTGCATGCCGCCACTGAAAACTTCGCTGTTAGAAGAAACGACGATACGATTCACGTGGGAATTATCACGATAGGCAATCTCGCCGTTCGCGCCGGTTTCGGCCAGGGCAAAACCGCGGGCATCATGATTGATGCTGCCTGAATCGCTTACTTCGAGATAAACAGGCTTCTTCAGGTCGTTAACAAGCCACTGGGCCAGGGCCGGGTCTTTGCTGCCGGCGCTCAGATCATTCTGAATCTGGCCGATCTTGTAGTTGCGGGCTTCAACCTGCATAGCCACGGTTTGCCGAAGCCCGGCATTGTTTTCGATGTAGGCTTTAAGCTGTTGATAACGTGGGTCAGTGGTCGAAAGTGACTTCAAGACGGGCACGCTGTTGCCAAGAAAATCTTTGGTTGAAGATGTCGTGCCAGAATTACCGCTCACCGGAGTCACGAGCTTGAATTGTTCCATGGCTGCTTCGGCTGGCAGTGCCTGGGTTGCAATCAGCTTGCCGGCGCTGTTTTTGACATAATATTTGCCGGTGGTCGGGTCGAAGTCAGGGTTGATGACCTCCTGAACCTGGCCGGTTGTGTCTCTGATTACATAGCGAATGCCTTCCCTGGTGGCGATGAATGACCCGGAAGCGGTTACGATACTGCTGCAGAAGACAGCGAGAACTAGCAATATGGTTAACTTCACTGATCTGAATCTTTTCATTGGCGACCTCCGGGTCGGGAAGGGGATATTTCTTAAATTATAACGATAAAAGAAAGCTCCCACAAGGTACGAAAAATCACCTCAGAAAACTTGTTGCCGGTGTCGATACAATTACTGAATTATTTTAACCAGATTTAAACAGGGGCTGGTATGAACAAGGCGAACAGACTTAAAATTATTCCGATACTGATCATGGTAATGGCGTTGATGGCTCAGTCAGCACTGGCCATGGACAGCATTATCCCGGATTCGATGCGTGAGATTGCGGTGCAACAGGGCAAGACCGCACAAAAATCAGGGTTTGACGCCGACCTTGGCCCCTTTGTCAATGCTCCCCTGCTTCACAAAACAGCCGAACTTCCGGTTACCGTTGCCGGCATGCGTGGCGCTATGCGCGCTGTGGTTGGTGGTCGCAACTTTTCTGCCGCCGATGTAGATAATGCCATGATTCCATTCACCACTTCAAATGGTTACGGCCTCAGTAACCTTTTTCATGACGGTGGCGAATGGCCTGGCACTAACGGTAACCCTTCAGCCGACGATGGCGCTTCAAGTTTCGGTACCGACCAGGCCGCCGAAATATATGACTTCGATGGCAACCGCCACTACCCCAAAGCAGTGCTGCGCTATATTGGCACCCATTGCTATATTTTTGTACCGGTAATGTTTTTTCCGACACTGCCAAGATCACTCTCTTCGTCAGAAGACGCCACCCCGCCCGCTCAGGCCGCCTGGGGCATGTACTGGCCCGATACCATCGGCATGTCGAACGGCCCCTACTATTTTGCACCCGATGCCAATGGCACCGTTCTCGAACCCAGGTATGTGCTCGGCGCCGACAAAAACTACGCCCGCCTCAAGCTCAAAGAAATGGCCGATCAGTTTGACGCGGTCATCTACACAAAAATTCGTGAACACTTCGGTTCTGAAGCCGATATCGACGGCGATCCGAAAATTTTTATCATGCTCGATGATATTCGCGACGGCAGCGGCAGTTTCCGGGGTTATTTCTGGGCCGGCAACCAGTTCCCGCGCACCTCAATTTCACTCAGCAACGAAAAGGAACTGGTCAACATCGACCTGTTTCCAAGCTTTGTTCTCGCTCAAGCCGATACCTACGGCACTCTCGCCCATGAATTTACCCACATGGTTATCTACAACGAAAACTACAAAGTAGAGAATGGCTCGCTGGTTGGCATGCAGAGATGGCTTGAAGAAGCCCTTACCCAGTATGCCCAGCATCTCTATGATGGCAAATTCAGCACCAATCTTGACGAATTTATCAAAAAACCCGACACCATACTTGCCGAAGACCGCATCAATGATGTCTGGCTCGGGCCAAGGCCTTATGCCAATTACGGTGCTTCATTTCTCTGGATGTATTATCTTGTGGAAAAATACGGCGGTTCTAACCTGCCAGGCTTTCTGAAAGCGATTGTTCGCAACCAGGATGGCGGCATGGGCAGTATCGATGCAGTATTAAAAACCTTCAGCACTGATTCCAAAGCGGTTTTTAATGACTGGGTCGTTGCGAATTACCTCGATAAGACCCGCAAGCGCGATGGCTCGCTGCTCAACGATGGAAAATGGGGCTACAGCGTCGACAACGATTTTAATGAAAGTAACAATGTCGGCAAATACGAAAGATTGCCGGTCAAATTCTCAGAAAAAGTTATTCTGACCGAAGATGTGACCGCGAGATCTTCGAATGTCAGCCCCTGGGCTGCCGATTATATCGAGATATCAGGCAATACCGGCAATCTGAATCTGGCTTTTGACGGCGACGATGCCGGGCAGTTCAGGGCTGCGGTCATCAAACGCGGCAAGGATATCGACCCGGCGGTTGATCTGATCTATCTGAACGACCGCCAGTCAGGCAACACCATCATTCAAAACTACGGCTATAACAATGCATACGAAAACCTGGTTCTGGTGCCCATGGTTGTTCAGAACAATAATTACCAGAAACTGAGTTATGTTTATTCTGCCAGCTTCGATGATCTCAAGGTGGCGATTTTTCCGAACCCGACTTTTGAGAACCAGCTGCACATACTGGTCAGAACCGAAAAACAATTCTCTTCTGAACCGCGCCTGCAGATGACCTTTGAAGGCGAACAGGGCTACCTCACAATGACCCCGATCAATGATTCGACCTACATGGCCAACTATACTCTCAAAACCTCTGGCGAAGGAGTTATTGTCGCCAACGGCACCAACGCCGATGGCGTGATTCTCTCGAATCAGCTTAAATTCTCGGCCGTGTATTACCCGCCTAACAGTCAGGGCCTGCTCTCGGCATCATTCGTGACCCTGCATGTTCCGGCCGGTTCGTTGCGGGCGGGCGGCACGGTGATCGTCGCGGCCCCCGAAAACCCGGTTTCCTATGCCGGCATCAATAGAATCAGCCACAATGTTGATCTGGCTCTGCCGGTCGAAAAAGCCGAAAAAGCCATCGAAATCAGTATTCCGCTCAATAGCCCAACAAAAACTGATGACAAGCGTGCCGGCCTCTATCGCACCACTACTTCAGGCCATAAATGGATCGGCCCGGTTACAGTAGCCGATGGCAAGGCCAGTGGCCAGATCGATTTCTCGGGCAGCGTGTTCGTCGCTATCGATGAATTGGCACCGGTGATCGTTTCGCAGGCCGTTGCCCATGCATCTGGCTGGACAGTCATTACCGCCGATGATCTCGGAAGCGGCATAGATGCTTCTTCAGCAAAGGTTGTTTGTGGTGGTCGCAGTCTGCCGCTGCGCGTCACGGCCGACGGAGCGATTCTTGCCGATACCACCTCGCTGCGCGAAGGTGCCTGTGAACTCAGCGTCGAAATTGCCGACCATGCCGGCAACAGCGCCATTGCCAACGTCAGAGCCGAAATTTCGGCCCCGAATGCCCTCGCCCAGGTCATTACTTACCCTAATCCGGCCAGAACTTCAGCGACACTGAGAGCATCTTTCACTGGCCCTGCCAATGGCAGTGCCCAGGTTTCAGTTAAAATCCTCGATGTCAGCGGCCATAAGGTCACTGATCTGCAACTGCAGCATCGCGGCGGCGGAATTTATGAAGCGAGATGGGACCTGGCAAACAGCAGGGGCAAACAGGTCGCCAATGGTGTTTATTACGCTGAATTCAACGCCGGTCTCGCCGGTCAGACTGCTAAAGAACGCCGCAAAATCGCGGTATTGCGCTGATAACGGAGCATAAAATGAAAAGAGCCAAGTTCTTTCTTCTGTTTGTGGTTCTCATGACTTTTCCCATGATTCAGAACTGCGGGGGCGCCGGCAGCGGTGGCGGTACCAGCAGTCTGCTGGTTGCCGATAAACTTCTTAACGAAGGCTGGGACAACATCAAACTTGGCAACTATTCAACTGCAAAAACCAACTTTGAGCAGGCAATGGCCGAAAACCTTACCTCGGGCCAGCGTGTTTCTGCCTACAACGGTATGGGCTGGGCTTTATCAAAAGAAGGAAAAATTCTTGAGTCGATACCATACTTCGAAATTGCCGCCGAAAGCGATAATGAAGCGAAGGTCGGTCTGGCAGGCGCCCTTATCTACCGGCATCAGACCAATGTCGATTATGTGAGAGCCGCCGAAATGCTCGGCAATATGCCTCCCGAAAAATTTACCCCAACTCATTCAGGCCTGGCACTCAGCTCGGCCAAAGTTCATGGGCTCGCAGCCCTTTCTTATGCCCTGGCCGGAGACGCCGTGCAGGCCAAGTTCTATATGAACAAGGCGGCCGCTCTCGACTCGATGATGGTCGGCACCTCGGTCGACAAACTCGACGAAGCATTCTTTTTGCTGGGCTGGAAAGACTGATTAATTCTATCTGATAACCAGGACTGCCACGGAAATTCCGGGCAGTCCTTTTTATTTTGTCTTTTTATTGTCGGGGGCCGGGAGTATCTGATATAGTTATGCCCAAACGCCTGAAAAGCAAGAGAAGCACAATTATGAAAAAAGATTTCGCAAGAAATTTAATTCTCGCCATAACGCTATTTTTAACCCATTTTGTGTTGAGCGGGGTGAGCGTTGCCCAGCCCGCCACCGCTTCGGCAGCACTGCGCAAGCCTGCTGCTGAAACCCCTATCGCTGCCCAAAAGCCAATTGCTCTTAAAAACCCCGTCGCTGCAGAAAACCCCATAGCTGTTAAAAAAAAGATCGCACCTGAAAACCCAGTCACTGCCCAAAAGCCCATCGATGTTAAAAAAGCAGTCACCGCTGAAAACCCGGTCACTGTTGAAAAGCCCCTCGCTGTTAAAAAAAACCTCACTGCAGAAAAACCCATAGCTGTTAAAGACCCGCTTGCTGTTAAAAAAAACCTCGATGTTGATGTTACGGCCTCTGCTGAGCTGTCTGCTGACGAGATTGCTGCCGACGATGCCCCCCCCGCTGACGACAAAAAGGCCGGCAAAAAAAAGCCAGCTGCAAAGTCGGGCAGCGATGAACTGGCACTGACCGCCGCCGAACTAAAAGAACAGGATGAAATTCTGCGCCGCGCGGTTATGGACTTCGTAAAAGATAACCAGAACCGCCAGGCTGGCGAAGGCTGGTTGTATCTGGCCCACCATTATCGCGAACTCAAGAAGCCTGAACGCTCTCTCGCCTACCTGAAGACCCTTCGACGCTCAGAGCACCTCAACCCCCGCCTCCTCTGGGAAGCCTTGCTCCTCAACGCCGATATCCTCAAAGACCAGAAAGATTTTGCCGGGGCATTGAAGAATCTCGATGAACTCATCGCTGCAGAACCGGCACGCAGCTACCTGGTCAGGGCAAAAATCGCCAGGGCTGAGCTGTTTGGGCGAAACCTGACCGGAATCAAAGACATCTGGGCCGCTTTTCAGCGCTACTATCAGGGCTTTCCCGAAAAGCCTGATGCCGAAGCCATCGACTATCTCATGGGTTTTGAACGTGGTTACGACCTCGAAATAGCCATGCGTGCCCTCACCGCCTGGGAAGAAATCGCCGCCTTCCCCGAGGTCGAAGCCTCTAACCGCGCCAATCTGCAGATTGCCATGCTGCACAGTTTCGATCTCAATAATCCTGCCAGGGCCATTCCATTTATCGAAAAAATCGCCGATGGTGATCAGGCAACTGCCGATGCTGCCTTCTTGAAGGCGGTTATTAAACATTTTTACCTTAAAGACAATGATTACCGCAGCGCCCTCGAAAACTACGGGATTTTTCGGAAAAAAACCGATAGTCTGCTCGGGTATCGTGTGGCCGGAATTCTTCAAGGCCAGTTGCTCAGCGAAAATCTGAACGACTCAGAAACCGCGGTGAGCACCCTGCAAACCCTTCTCGAAACGCCTCCGCACCTCGTGGCGTCTGAATCGGTTTCGCTGCTGCGCCGCCGCGAAGCCCGCGATGAAGAAATCGACTGGGGAATGCTTGCCTGTCGTATGGCCGGTTTTATCTGCGAATTCCGTATGCAGAACCTCGAACGGGCGCGTTATTTTTATAAGAAGATCGAAGAACTCAACAAAGATCGCAGCAAGCCCGTCGAAGACCCCGTT
>DAOPYA010000156.1:0-9321 GCA_035352635.1 Candidatus Rifleibacterium sp. | reverse complement strand
GGCTGATGTAGTGAATATCGTTGGTGGCAACGATCGGGCAGTCGTATTCGCCGGCAAGACTCACAAGTTCAGGCAGAAGTTTTCTTTGTTCGTGCAGCCAGTGGTTTTGCAGTTCTATGTAAAAATTTCCTTTTCCGAAGATGGCAAGATACCTCGCGATGGCCAGTTCTGCCTTTTTGCGTTCGTCTGCGAGCAGATACATGGCAACCTCGCCGGCGAGGCAACCACTCAGGCCGATCAGGCCGGCGCTGTGCTTTTCCAGAAGCGCGAAGTCGATTTGTGCTTCGGGGCGACCGTTGGCCAGCCGGCATTTTGTAAGTTCACACAGATTGCGCCAGCCACGCCGATTGCGGGCCAGCAGTGTCAGATGCCGGTGTCGCCGTGTTTTATTCATTTGCCAGCCTTCATCTGGGCTGAGATTAACCTCGCAGCCAAAAATCGGCTTTATGCCTCGTTGCCGTGCATAACTGGCGAATTCATTCGCCCCGGCGAGACTGTTGTAGTCGGTCAGGGCAATTGCCGGCATCTGGTGCCTGACTGCTGCATCGACAATCTGCCTGACGGTTGCCGGGCTTTCCATGATGCTGTATTCGCTGTGAACGTGCAGATGCACAAACTGCTGGTTTCTATTTTGTTTCTGCATGCGCCTCTCCTGTTGAACTTTTGTTCTGATCATACTGAGTCGCTATGACAAAACACGTCACTGCCAGCAGAAAAAAACATTTTTCATGATTTTTTTGAGCGACATGTTTTGTCGGTGTCTCCAGGTAAGCTTGAATCAGAAAGACAAAAGAAATTCGACCGCGAAGGAGTCGGAAATGTCGGAAATCTCAAAAACAATCTTTTTTGGAGTGGGCGGCGGGGGTTGTAATTGCCTGAATCACCTGATGGAAGCCAATCTGAAGAACGTCGAGTTTATTGCGGCCAATACTGATTCCTTGTCTCTGGCTCGCAGTAACAGTCCGGTGAAAATTCTCCTGGGCGCGGAACTGCTGCAAGGCAGTTGCGCTGCCGGTCAGGTCCCGCTGGGGCGACAGGCTGCTCTCGACAATGCCGGCGAAATCGCTGCCATTGTCGAAAACGCCGAAATGGTGATGATCTCGGCAACCCTCGGTGGCGGCACCGGTTCTGGCGCTGCACCGGTTATTGCGAGTCTGGCGCACGAAAAAGGTGCTCTGGTGGCCGCCTTTGTCGCCCGACCGTTCATTTTCGAAGGCGAAACCAGAGCTGGAAACGCCGCTGCGAGCCTGCTGGAATTGAAAAAGTATGTTGACGTGCTGTTCGAGTTTAAGAACGACGGCATTCTGGAGAATGAATCAATCACCATGCTGGAGGCTTTTGCCGAACTCGACCGGCGCATTTTAGAAGGTGCCCGTTGTTTTATAGAAATGATGACTCCGGGGTTGGTCAGTATTGACCAGCAGGATTTACGATATATGATCGATGGTTTTTGTGAGGGGTACATTGCGATCGGCCACGGTTCAGGCGAAAACATGGCTGCTGAGGCAGTCGAATCGATGCTGGCCGACGGCACCGAAAAATTCGCCGGCGAGCCGATGAATGGCATGGTAATCAATTTCAGCTCAGGCCCCGAATTCTCAGGTGGCCGTCTGCTCGAGTGTGTTGAGCAGGTTAACAAGGTATTCGGCACCGACATGCCAGTTCATATGACAACCAGGGTGTCTGACGAAATGGCAGGCCGCCTGAAACTGAGCATCGTCTGCCTGCGCCCCCGCTCGCGCTGAAACATTGAAAGCCCATTCCCAAGCACATCCATTTCTTTGGAATTACCCGACTAATACCAACACCTATGACGTAGACAGTGGTAATGCATCAAGCATCTTTACAATGCTTGATGATGAGGAAACAGAGGATTTGTTCTTTCTGTATCTTCAGAGCAAGGGATGGTTTGTAATCCCAAACTCCAGAAAAAGGACACTATGAATTATGAATTCGATATTGTTAACCCAAAAAACTCAGAAATCGCATTAACTCAGGTTAAAACCGGTGATACATTCATAAACAAAGAAGATTATTCAGGGACATCAAAAATGCTTCATTGACGGTGGGCGTTTATAATTTTACCGGTGCCGGGCTTTTTTAAATCTGGTCATCTTGGCATAAAAAACGGCACCGAAATACACCTGACTAAAATTAAAAGCCCCTGTGTTCAAGATTTCAAGGCCGCCCCGGGCGAGTCGCGCGGCCTTGTTCATGCGCAAATCGATAGTCTGACATGCTTTGCCGGTGTCGGCGGTTAGTATTGAGATGTTGAAACAGATAGTTGGAGTCTGCTTGCTTTGATTTTTGAATTGAAAAAGTGATGTAATTATGTCATAATTATGATGTAATGATGTAGAAAATAACAGGCAGAGGTTTAGTATGCCGCGAACCCAGATCACTCTCAATGACGATCAATACCGGTTTCTCGTCGAGTTTTCAAAGCAAACCGGCAAATCCATTTCGGCCATAATTAGAAAAGCCGTTGACCATCTGCGTTCTGAAGAAAAAACTCCGAATCGGCAGGTTCTCAAGCTGGTTGGTGCTTTTGAAGCCGACCGACCCGACGTATCTGTGCATCACGATGAAATTCTATGGGGCGAAGATCTCAAACGGAAGGGCAAGCCATGAAGGTGTTTGTCGATACTTCCGCCTTTTTTGCGATTATGGTTCGTAACGACTACATGCACGTCCGGGCCAGCGAAACATTCAAAAGGCTTCTTGAAACCCCGGCTGAATTGTACACAACGAGTTATGTCGTTCTCGAAACCATCGCTCTGTTGCAGGCACGGGTAGGGCTTGATGCGGCGCGAAGTTTTCAGCACGAGTTTCTGTCGATATTCAAGGTTTGCTGGGTAGATCAAAGTCTTCACGAAAAGGCTTTTCGCCGTCTTGAGCTGAGGGGCCGCCGCGAAATAAGCCTTGTTGATTGTGCCAGTTTTGTCTGGATGGAAGAATCCGGCGCCACCCGCGCTTTCGCCTATGACGAACACTTTTCAGCCGAAGGCTTCACCCTCTTTGGCGCTCCAGAAGACCTTAAATAAGCACTCTGCCATCCACTGATGCCTTGCATTTGGCCGGGAATATCACCGACGTGCCTTTGGGAAAGCTGGTTTTGTGTGAACGCAATTTAACTTTGCAACAAGCACGTTGATAATAATATCAAATGATACTATCATGATTATATGAAACCACCTTATGATATTACCAACCGCATCTTGATGCTTTACGGGCAAATAACCGAATCAATCGGTTTATGCAAAAGTTTGCTGTTACTTAAGCCCGAAGCCCGCCTGAGAAAACAAAACAGAATAAAAACTATTCATTCCTCACTCTCTATTGAAGGCAATACTCTGAATATTGAACATGTATCAGCGTTGCTGGAGAATTCAAGAGTTATCGGCCCAAAGAAAGATATTCTTGAAGTCCAGAATGCCATTAAAGCTTATGAGAAACTATCTGAGTTTAAACCATTTTCAATAAATGACTTCTTGAAAGCACATAAATTGTTCATGGATGAATTAGTAAGATCTTCAGGCGAATTTAGAAGAAAAAATGTTGGAATATTGAAAGGATCTGAGGTTCAGCATGTAGCACCAGGTTTTTCATTGGTGCCGGGGTTAATGAATGATCTATTTGATTACATTAAGAACGATCCTGATATTGATATTATAAAAAGTTGTGTATTTCATTACGAAATGGAGTTCATTCATCCATTTGAAGATGGAAATGGGCGAATGGGGAGATATTGGCAGACCAGACTTTTAATGGAAGTAAATCCAATATTTGAATTTGTACCAATTGAAGAGACGATTAAGAATAATCAGGAATCATACTACAAGAGCTTATCTGAAGCTGATATTTCAGGAAAATCTACCATTTTCATTGAGTTCATGCTTGATGCTATTAATCAGTCTTTAAAGAAGACGATTGATGAATCAAGCCCTGGAAATATTGACTATAAAAAGAGGGCAGATTTTTCACTCAAAAATCTTAATGGTTGGTTTGATAGAAAAGAATATATGAGGCTAAACAAGAGCATTTCCAGTGCAACTGCCAGCAGAGATCTTAAGCAACTCCTTAAAGATGGAAAAATTGAGTCATCTGGCACTGGCCGGATGACCAGGTATAAAAAAATGTCTGACGACGAAGGATAGAACCTGCGTTGCCACGATCTTATCCAGTTGTTAAACCAGCCCGGGCGAATAACTTCATTGACGGTGGGTTTATAATTTTGCCGGGTGCAAGCGAGCAGTGTCAGGTGCAGGCGGGTCGTTCTCGTCATACTGCTGTTGCCAATTTTTTTGATGACGGATTAACCAGCTGAACAATCGGTTGGATCGGCAGTCAGAGTTTTTTGTGGTTTTGAGGTTTCTTTAACTTGAGTGATCATGTATGGATGGGTTGGCCGAATGGTGCAACAACCGCCCCCGTCTGGCCATTTCCGGTCACGACTTGTGATATATTCGGGTTGATGAGTAGATTGTTAAAATATGCAAATTCGGGAGCAAAAAATTATGCTGCGAGTAGCTGGACTTCTTCTGGTTCTTGTTCTGATATTTATTTACTCTATGCCGGTAAGGGTTTCAGGTGGCAAGCCGGGCGGAAATATTCTGAATTTTTCCCTCGAATTGACTGATGGCACCATAAAGCCGTTGAATGATTTCAGGGGCCAGGTTCTGATACTGGTTAATGTTGCCAGCAAATGTGGCTTTACCGGCCAATATGAAGATCTGCAGAAACTGCAGAAAAAATACGAAGACAAGGGCTTCAGCGTTCTTGCTTTTCCCGCCAACAACTTTCTCGGCCAGGAACCAGGCACCAACTCAGAGATTGTTACGTTTTGTCGCACCAGTTACGGCGTCACTTTCCCTGTGTTTGCAAAGATTTCAGTTGCCGGAAGTGATATACACCCGCTTTATGCTCATTTGACCGGCGAATCGACCAATCCCGGCTATTCGGGTGCCATCAGCTGGAACTTCAACAAGTTTATCATTAACCGCAAAGGTGAGGTTATCGCCCGCTTTGGTTCAAGAACATCGCCTTCAGATGAAGAATTCATTTCTGTCATCGAAAAAGCCTTGCTGGAAACTCCCTGACCTGCTGCCAGGTTGTCATTTTCATATAAACGGGCTTTGTTCTGCTAAAATGGTGATGCTATGCTTAGGCCCGGAAGAAAGATGTTTCTTAAGAAAGGTGGTTGTAATAGCCAAATGAAAAAGATTATAAACATATTCGCGCACCGGTTTGTTTTGTTACTCTTTGTTTGCGGCGTTTTTTGCGGTAGTGAAGTTTGTGCTGCCGGTTCTGTTGCTTCAGCCTCAACCATGTTTCCCGATCTGCAAATGGAAGACCAGTTCAGAGTTGCCCATACAAACGATTCTTTTTTTTCCGGGCCAGGATCAGACCGACCGCTTGTGCTGATAGCAGGCGACCAGCGTCGAACCGATGATAATATCCGTGCATGGGTGAATCTTTTAAAAGGCCCTCTGGGAGATCGGGTCAGGTATGTCGGCATGGCTAACCTGCGTGGCTTGCCGTTTTTCGTGTCGAAAAATTCGGTGCGTTCCTCGCTGAAAAAGAAACTGCCAGATGTGCAGGTTCTATGCGACTGGAACGGCGACGGCTTCAAAAAATTTGCCTTCGTTCGCAGACAGACGAATGTGCAGGTATATTCCAGAACACGTGCATTGGTCGGAAGTGTGACCGGAAAGCCAGACGATCAAACTGCCAGCGCGGTAATTTCGCTTGTCGAACGCGCTTTATGAGCAAAGTAACTGTTTTTTTAGTTCTTCAGCTGCATCAGCCCCGAAAGGGCCGCCAGAATTCCGGTAATCGATCAGAGCGATAACAGCTATTGCATCGAACTTGCTGGCAATGGCAGAAGTCACGATCATCTGCCCGAATGCGAAATTTTCGCGCCGACTTTTCAGGTGAGCGTGGCTACAAAGGCCCAGCTTCTGCGCATTTACCGGGGTATCAAGACTTCATGGGTCTGAAACCATCACTCTGATACTTGCCACGAAATATGCCATGTCTTCTTGCTTTTAATTTGCCAGCATTGCGTGCTCTGCAACAGCGATATTGCCCCAGGCCCTGAAACTGGCAAGACCGCCTTTCACAGCGAAAATAGTCATGGTTTCCTCCTATGTTAGTTTTGGCAAAAAATTACAGCAGATGGAAACTGCCTGCAATCTTTGCCCAATAAGCCTGATTGTAGTATATTTCTAACCAGGCAATGAGAATTGAAGGCAGCGAAAAAAGACAAAGCGCATCCAGAATCGGGGTCATACATGGCGGTAAAAACCTGGCTATGAAAGCAAAATCTGAATTGAGCTCTGCCACAGAATATAAAAACTGGCTCCTGGAGCTGAAACAGAAGTTTCGTCAGGCACAGCTTAAAGCTGCGGTAAGGGTTAATTCTGCTTTACTGGAATTTTACTGGGAACTCGGCGCCTCAATTGTAGAACAACAAAAAAATGCAACCTGGGGTAGTGGTTTTCTCAAGCAGTTAAGTATCGATCTGATGACTGAGTTCCCTGACGTGGAGGGTTTTTCGCAGAGAAATCTTGAACAGGTCAGACGATGGTATCTCTTTTATTATGAAAGAATTGCAATTACGAAGCAGCCTGCTTCGCAATTAAAGATTTCTGAAAAAAGCCCAAAAGGGCAATCGCTTCTTTCTCAGCTTGAAGATACCGGATTAAAACAGATAATCGTAGAATTGTTTCAAATACCATGGTGGCACAATATTGTTATTGTGCAAAAATGTCAGTGTCTCGAAAAAGCACTCTTTTACGTTCACAAAACCATTTCTAACGGCTGGAGCCGAGCCGTTCTCACCCATCAGATCGAGAGCGGCCTTTACGAAAGAAGCGGCAAAGCAATAACAAATTTCGCAAGAACACTGCCAGAAACACAATCAGAGCTTGCCCACGAGCTGATCAAAGATCCGTATGTTTTTGATTTTTTAACATTCACTGAAGATTATCATGAAAAAGAACTCGAAAAAGCACTGATAGACCACATCGCTCACTTTCTGGTCGAACTTGGTGCCGGTTTCGCCTACATGGGCAGGCAGGTTCCCATACAGGTCGGTAAAAAAGACTTTTACATTGACCTGCTTTTTTATCACGTAAAAATGCATTGCTATGTCGTAGTAGAACTGAAAACCGTCGATTTTGAACCGGAGTTTGCCGGAAAACTCAATTTCTATCTCAAAGCAGTGGATATGCAGATAAAATCTGACCGGGATGAACCCACCATCGGCATTCTCCTGTGCAAAGGCAAAGACAGAGTGGTAGTTGAATACGCCCTCAGCGACATCAGCAAGCCTATGGGCGTTTCAGAATATCAGTTGACTCAATCACTTCCTGATGAATTAAAATCAAGCCTGCCCTCTATCGAGGCGATCGAAGCCGAACTCATGAAGAAAGACGAAAATGAGAAATAGCTCCCAAAATATCAATACAAAGCGCATCCAGAATCGGGGTCACACATGGCGGTAAAGAAATCAGAATTATACAGCTCACTCTGGGCCGGTTGCGATGAACTCAGAGGCAGCATGGATGCCAGCCAGTATAAGGATTACGTGCTGGTAATGCTGTTCATGAAATATGTTTCCGATAAAAAAGACCCGATGATCCATCTCCCTGCTGACGCCAGCTTTTACGATATGGTCAAACACAAGGGCAAAAGCGATATCGGCGACAGAATCAATAAAATCATCGGCGAATTCGCCAAAGCCAACGGGCTGACCGGGGTCATCACCGTTGCCGATTTCAATGACGACGAGAAGCTCGGCAAAGGCAAAGACAAGGTTGATAAACTCACCAATCTGGTCACCATTTTCGAAAAACCCGAACTGAATTTCAGCGGCAACCGCGCCGATGGCGATGACCTGCTTGGCGACGCCTACGAATACCTGATGCGCCACTTTGCCACCGAAAGCGGCAAAAGCAAGGGGCAGTTCTACACTCCCGCCGAAGTTTCGCGCATCATGGCCAGTGTAATCGGTATCAGCAAATCAAAAAGCCAGACCGAAACGATTTATGACCCGACCTGTGGTTCGGGTTCCCTGCTGCTCAAGGCCGCCGACGAGTCACCACACGGCATAACCATCTACGGCCAGGAAAACGATAACGCCACCCGCGCCCTTGCCGTCATGAATATGTGGCTGCACGGCAATGCCGACGCCGAAATCGTGCAGGGCAACACCCTTTCTGACCCTGAATTCAAAAACGAAAAAACCGGCGAGCTAAGGCAGTTTGATTACGCCGTCGCTAATCCGCCGTTCAGCCACAAAGCCTGGATGAACGGCCTCGATCCCCTCAACGACGTCTATCAGCGCTTTGCCGGCTATGACGCGGTGCCGCCCAAAAAGAACGGCGATTTCGCTTTCCTGCTGCATCTGCTCAAATCGCTCAAAGCCAACGGCAAAGCCTGCATTGTTCTGCCGCTGGGCGTTCTGTTCCGGGGTAATGCCGAGGGCACCATTCGCCGCAAGATTATTCAGAAGGGTTATATCAAGGGCATTATCGGCCTGCCGGCCAACCTGTTTTTCGGCACCGGCATCGCCGCCAGTCTGATAATCCTCGACAAGGAAGATGCTGCCGGGCGCCGTGACATTTTCATGATCGACGCCAGCAAAGGCTTTATCAAAGACGGCAACAAAAACCGTCTGCGCGAGCAGGATATTCACAAAATCGTCGATACCTTCACCAACCGCCTCGAATTACCGGGCTACGCGCGCATTATTCCCATAGACGAAATTGCTGACCCGAAAAACGATTACAATCTTAATATTCCGCGCTACATCGACAGCCAGGAAGCAGAAGACATTCAGGATATCGAAGCGCATCTGCTTGGCGGCATCCCGGTGCGCGACATCGAGGCGCTTGCAGATTACTGGGCGGTTTACCCCACTCTCAAGAAGCATCTGGCAGAGCCAATCGCGGGCCGCCCTGACTATTACCGGCTCAAGGTCGCGAATGCCGATATCAAAGATGCAATTTTCAATCACCCCGAGTTTGTTGCTTACGGCAGGCAGATGAATGCAGTTTTTGCGCAGTGGAAAAGCGAAACGGCGGTCGACGCCCGATCGCTGGCTGAGGGGCTTCGGCCCAGGCATGAGATTCATCGGGTTTCCGAGAGTCTGTTGAAGAATTACGACAACCGGCCGCTCACCGACAAGTATGCGATGTATCAGCATCTGATGGATTACTGGGCTGAAACCATGCAGGATGATTTTTACGAGCTCAGCGCCGCCGGCTGGAAAGCCGGTAATGAAGTCGTTCGCAGCGAAAAGAAAACCAGAAAGGG
>DAOPYA010000155.1:0-9485 GCA_035352635.1 Candidatus Rifleibacterium sp. | reverse complement strand
GCCTGCGCTATCTGGGGCATAGGTGTGATTGAATGTGTAGAGGCGCTGTCTGATATTGGTTGTCCAGGTGGACAGATTGGTAACGGTAACAGCAGCGTTAACGTAATCGCCAGCATAACAGGTGCTGCTGCCGAGATTCATACTTATTGAATAGGTTGCGGGTAAATAAACGTAAAAGAACTGTCTGGCAAAAATATTTGGCCCGACCGCGGCATCGTCACCGTCGTCAACAATAACCATCCATTGATTGAGGCTTGTCGTATCGATCGGAATCTGATAACCGGGGTGTGAAACGATACCGGTTCCCCCTGTATTTAAAGGTGTCATAGACCCACTGCCTGACGCGGTCGGCGTATATGGGGTATTGCTTTCGTAAAACCTGATTCTTACATTGGTATCAGCAGGCAAATTAGATGCTTTTGCGTATACAGTTGTTCCGGCGTTGTAGCGATAGCTGAGTGTTGTAAATGTATCATTAAGGTAACAGAGGAGGTTTGGGGCGGTAACGGTAAAAACCAGTATTTTGTTCAAGACCTGGGTCACCGGTCCCGGGTTATTTACGTCGGTATATTGAATTCTGGCTGTCAGTGATGCCAGACCGAGCGGGGCAGCAGTGCCGATAGTTAATCGGAAAGTGAAGGTTGCGGTCGAACCGCCTGGAACTATTGCTGGAAGGCTGGTGGGAGATGCTATAGTAGCACTGCCGAAAGTCAGGTTGTTGTTTGGTGGTGACCTGAGGTCGGCCAGGGTGATTCTGGCATCGGCTTGCCCGGTATTTTGCAGGTCGACCATCACTTCTATGTCACGCTGATATCGCGAAACAAAAGTTGGAGTGGCGGTAAGGGCAGCTATACTGACCAACGCAGGTGTTTGAATCAGACAGGTGTTTGAGTCAATGTAAGCGGCCGAAATTGGCTCGTCATTGCTCGCATCAAAACCGCTGGCGCCGGCAGAAACAGTGTAATTGCCCTGACCGGTGGCAAGAAAAGTATATGTAATTGTTGCCAGGCTGTTTGAGGTTATATCTGGGGCGGCAGGATTCGGCCCTGTCAGAATATTTGCGGTGCCAGGGCCTGTTAAGGTGAGGGGGTCAGGCACCATACCCAGAGCATCAGCGCCCCCGCTATTGTTTACGGTCATTACGCCGGCAAAGTTCTGACCAATTGAAACTTTCTCTGGCAGAACTATTGAAGCACTGACTGATGCGGTTGTTACGACTCTGAAAGATGTTTGCGAAGGTGAATAGGTATTTACCGAATTGGTAATTTTAATTGTGTAAACGCCATATGGCGTAGCAGAATCGATTTCATACTCGGCTGCGAGCAGACCTTCCGGGTCAGAAAAGGCTATGGTTGTGGCTGAAATTATTTCACTGCCCGAAGCATCATAAAATCTGATGGCATATTCTTTCAGAGGGGCGAGGTTTTCAGCAAGGGCATGCACGTCGGTTGTCGAAGAATCAGGCCGGGCAAAAGCAGTTCTCGGGTAGAGATGAGATGGGTCTTTGTAAGTCAGAATTTTCTCTGCGAGAATTGTCCATTGGGCGGGTAGAGCCGCACCGCTGGCGTCGAGATCGCCACCATCGTTGGCATCAATGCCCGAAACCTCTGCATCGATATCTGCGGTGCCGGTTGCCGTGCTTTCCTGTATTGATACCAGAACTTTGATAAATTTGCTGGTTCCCCCGGTTATTGTGACGGGCATGGTTTCACCCGGAATTATGTCTGTGTAATCGCCCAGAGAAAGAAAAAGCGGTATTGAGGCAATCTGAGCGTCCGCTTCGCCGATATTGATTATTTCCACTTCCACTGGCACGTTGGCCTGGCCGCGATAAACAATGGGAGGAGCCTGAATAAGACCTATAGCAAGACTTGCAGGTGATTGAATGATCCATGAGTCGATTACCGAAGGATTGCTGGAATCGGTCACTAACCCGGGAACCCACCCATTGGTGCCTGAGGCAGTGGCGCTTATATATGCCACCCCCGAAGGTGATGTGTCGATGATTCCCACCGTAAAATTCAATAGCATTGTTTGCCCACCGCGTAGAACATAAGCCGGCTTCAGCCTGGCTGACGGAATGATCTCTTCGGCCAGAGAAGGGCTTGACCAACTCAGTTCTGCTCTTGCATTGCCGGTTCTTTCAAATGTCTCAAGAAGGATTGTGGCTGGTACCCCGGCGTTTAACGGGATAGTTACGGAGGTTCTTTTGGAAGCGCTTGAGACCCACGAATTTATGATTAACTGACCGTTAACCCATAAACTGGTTCCATCATCAGCATTGACGTAGAAAGTGTAGTTCTCATTGAACTCGGGTATTACGTAGCCGCTCCAGCATACTGCGAAATAGTCGGTCGTAACCACTCCTGGTATGGGGCTGGCAGTCACCCAGTTGAAATTTACCTGATTATCAATGCGTGTGGCCACCTGCTGAGCAGGAAAAGGTGGCGGATTCGTATTTGAAGTATTGAAATATGCGGCATAAAGACCGTTGGCCAGAGGGTCAATTCCATATTCCGGTGTTATGGAATACTGGCCCAGAGAGAATGACAGAGACGCGCCGTCGATTATCAGCGGTACGTATGGTGAGCCATTGCTGACCTGAACCTGCACGGGCAGACCGCCCTGACCTTTGTTTACCCTTTCGAACGGGGTGTCAACAAAGTCAATCTTCATTTCAGCTGCTTTTCTGACGCGGTAATTGCTGACGGTTATTGCTGAAGAACTGGTAAGGGTTATAGACCCTGAGCCAGCTTCGACATAACCGTTTATGACGGTAAATGCATCCAGGTTGCCTGAATTTGTGGCAACCGTTACCGAAAAATCGATAGTTCGCGACTCGTCGGTCGGAACACCCAGTGGCAACGGTGAAGTTCTTGTCCAGGTCTGCAGTGAAGAAGCCGGGGTGAAGGTTAAAGATGCAACCATGGTGTCAAGCTTTCCTGAAAAAGCATTTGTATAAGTCATCGAGGCCAGAAATGTCTGACCTTGAGAGACATCGACCCCGTTGGCCTGGTTAGTGGTATTGTCTATCATTATGTAACCAACGCCGAACCCGATACGACGCAATACGGGGTCATCACCGATGTTTTCTTTCTTGAAAACAAGCTTATATTGCACGTAACGATCTGTCAGATTGGGGGTGAGGGTTATTACCCCGATGCCGGCTGTAAGATCTGTTCCTTTGCGGTGCGCAGCTACTGACCAGGCAGGAAAGGTCGTGGTGCCCGATGATCTTACATACAGATCGATGGCTCCGCCGCCGGTTATCTCGTATTCAATGTTCGACCAGGTTGGCGCCGAACTGCGGCCGTCAAAAATTCGTGATTCATAATCGCCAACACAGGTTAGCCCGGTCATAGCACAACTATTGGTGACGTCGGCGACCGGTGCGGTGGTCCAGCCATGGCAAGACTGAAAATAATGAATGACATTGTTCCCAGAACCATCACGAAGAGAGGTAACCTCAAGGTTTTTCGTGCCGTCGGTTATGGTCATCCATCGGGTGCCATCAGTGGCGCTGATTCCGGCGGTATGGTTTGGAGCAATGTTGATTGGAGTGTCACTGGAGATGGACGGTGACGTCAGAGCGCCAAAATTAACGGTCTGATAGCGCAAAGCAATGTCGCCTTTACGATACAGGGCTGCCTGAACAACATATTCTTCGCCGGTTGCGTTATAACGATTTGCTCTCCAGGTAAATAGTGCGTGATGTCTGGTATTACCATTGTCGATATTCTGGTAAAACAGCCCGGAGTCAGTTGGAACACTGTCGTTTTCCATCAGATTACACCAGAGGGGAGCAATAAACCTCTGGGGATTGGTGCCGGTGAACTCAGCCATCGAATTGCCCGGTTCAGAATGAGGCACAAAAGAGATATACCCGTTTGTAGAAACATTGACTGTGGTGGTTGCGTGGTCAAAGTAAGGAAAAGTGAAAGCAAGCAATTGTTCTTTGGACAGGTTATCGATTGGACTCGGAGGACTGGCTATCAACCGGGCACCATCCGCTGTTGAGTGCGTTTCTACGCCTCCCCTGTGAATACGGCGAGAAAACCAGGGTGAAACAGCAAACTGTGAGGTGGTATTTAAATTGTTATTGAAAAATGTGCTGGCGTAGTTTGGATCGTCTGCATCCGGGTTGCCCCAGTAAATCCAGTAAAATTCCGGGGCCGTACCATCCTGGTTAGCGATAAAATGCACATCAAAGCCTGTTACTGAAGCACCAGATACAATTTCGTTATAGACAACACATGGCAATTCTTCGCCATAGCGATTGGCCACTCTAACTTGTCGGGCGGCGGTTGTCGTAATTTCGTTGAGAGGAATACCGGAAAAAACCACACGGCATGGCGCGTTTATCTTTGCAGGAGTTATGTTTCCAAGAACTGGGATGTCTAGACGGCTTACATCAGAAATTACACTGACCTGGCGGCGCATGCGCCAGTGATTGCCACCGTCGTCTTTGAACAGCATTGCTTTAACGCCATTTTCAATAGGTTCTGCCATTACCCGGTTTTGTGAATTATTAAAAAAGGTTGCAGATGCATTGTCTTCATAGGGAACTTCGGGGTTAACATAAAATGGCCGGGAGCTTGAGTATGAAACTAATCGACGATTGGCGGGGCCATAAACTCCCAACCAGTCTGGGGCATAAATTGCCACGTTAAAGTAATAAGGCCCTCCAACCGGTAATGTTACGGCCCGCGTGGCGCGAACAATCTGTCTTTGCACATAATCCCCGTTGGGGGTGTAATTTGTGCCCCCATCGGGTGTGCTTCTCAGGTAGATTATTGTGTCTGTCCACTGTCCAGGATAAGGTTTCCATGAGCCATATTGAATGTCTACGATTGTGTGAGTCGCCAGATTCGCATTGGTTAGCCCAACCGTGGGCAGAAATCTCATAACCTGCTCGGAAGGTTCTGAAAATAAGGGGCCGGCGCTAATGGCGCGCAGAGTGTAATAAAATTCCTGGTCGAAGCTGTATCCGGCGGTATTGTCGCTGAAGTTTGTCGCGTTCGCTGCTGCAGTAGCTATTTGCACTGTTGCACCGTAGGTTGTGCTTCGGCAGATTGCATAATTGGTAACATATCCTGCCGGGTTTTGCGTGTTATGGTTCCAGGTCAGATAGTTATTGTTTATTCTGGAGGTGACAGCGATGTTGATCGGCGGCAATGGCTGTGCCTCGGCGATGGTTGAAAACAAAAAACTCCAGATAACCAGAGCCAGCGTAAACAACAGAGACTTTTGCTTTAAACCTGACAGCCTGACCATAAAAACTCCTCTATATCGCTTGAATCCCATTATATATGGGTTTCCCCAAGTTTGCTCCAGATAAGGTAATCTTTTGCATCTTTGCACAATTTTAAAAGTTCAGAATCTTCGCACCCGGTTGCACCGTCAATGACAGTTAGATTTATTTCTGCTGCTTTTGCCTGATGATTAACTAATTCAGACAGGCATGGCAAAACCACAATAACGATGTCAAACTTCTGGCGGCAGGAATTTAAAACCATGCGCCAATGCTCAGCTGAAAGTCTCGAAAACCCCAGGCAATCGTTGCCTCCGGCCATGATTTTGAACCGGCACTGGGGAATTTTTTGCATCAAACCCTCAATCTGGCCTGCATCGCTGAATTCTTCAAGGCCGGGAGCGGCCAGGCAGTTTTTGATCTGGTGAATGAATGGCATTGTGTCGTTAGCATCAATCAGAATGGTTTGATAGTCAGCTTCTGCGAGGTTGGTGGCCAGCTTCAGGCCGAGAGAAAGCCTTGTGAACGATGGTTTCAAAGAAGTTATGCCAATTACGCGAAAAGATTTCTCACCTATCATTGACTGAAAAATGGCATAGCGAGAAAGAACAGGAATGGTTGGCTTCTCACAAGGTTCTGAATCTTTAATTGGCGCGATCTGTTGCGCCGCAGGGATTATGCTTGTTTCACAAGCCGGGGTAACGCCAGAAATTTGCGCTGGCAATGGATACAGCTGCAACCTGGGCAGTTCATGGGTATTGTTTGCTTCCGGCACGCTTTCAGAAAAATGCTTGAAAGATTTATGGAACACGGAAGCCAATGCCTTTATTAACAGTCTCAGAGTTCTAAGGGTTGTATAAATTGCTCCTGCAGCTATGGCCAATGTAAAAGTAAAAACCAGAAACCCGTACTGTTGTAGAAAAATTTCAATTGAGACCGGTAATCTATGAAAAAAATTAAGCCCGGATTTGGCAAGATGGCGTCTGGCTGCTTCGGGATTGCCATGGTCCAGTTCGTATCTATAAAGCTTTTTACGCAGCCAGGGCGATTCAATTTGCTGCAACAGCTTTCTGCTTAGTTTTGCAGCTTCATCATTGTTTCCGGTGGCCCAGTAGCACTCGGCAATGAAAAGCTCCAGTGCCGGCTGAAATGCCTGGCTTCTCTTTTTGAGCTTCAGGGCTTGCTCCAGATTAACCTGGTCTGGTGACTGTTTTACCAATTCTGCAGTTTCCTGTTTTAACAGCTTGATATTATCAGGTTTTCCCTGTTGCAAAATTGCCCTTGTCTGGCTGGGGGAAAATCTTTTTGCGGCTTTCAGTCGCGTTGTTCTCGAAGCTGCTGGACTCACCGGAAAAGGTGGATCAGACCCGGCAGACAGGTGCAGCAGACGATTTTGCCAAGGGGTTTCTGACGAATTCAACGAAGCCCATGCTGACTGGCTATGAGCTTGCACAAAAACTGCAAAAAAAACTAAAAAGGCAAGTCTTATTCGAAGAATCCTTATAATAAACATTCTGAAAAATCCTTATAATAAACATTCTGAAAATAACTGGCTTATTATACAATATACAGGGCAATCTTAGAACAGCTCCGTATAAAATTCATGAAAACCAGGTGTCGACAATTTTCCTGGTAAGCGAATGAATTCGTATTGGTAATTGAATGAAAAATTGTGATTTCTGAGGCACAAAATGACCCGGCGTGGGACCATATTAATGGTGTTGCTTTTGTTAATGGCTTCTTTGGCTATCCTGGCTGTTCAGATGGTGCCAAACGAAGAGATTATTAACAGGCGAATTGATGAAAATATTTTGTCTTCCGAAGTGAGTCAGGTGCGTGAGGCTTACGATCTGATGCGAGTGGCTTCTCCAACCTGGGTTCCTTTTGAGGCTGATTTTGATCCGGATCATGCTGAAGCACCGGCTTCAATTGCTAAAATTCTTGATCAGCTTTATGCTAACGGTTTTCTTCGCAGCAACAATGTGTATAGCCCAGGTTTTCGTCGGCACCTGTGGGGAACAGAGCCAGGTAAAAATTATTGGCGTGCGGCAAACAATATTGCCTCAAATTCAAGTTTTCAGGTTATTGTTGGTGACGGCCTGGCATGGAATTGGAGCCTGACAGATACAGTTGCTGCCACAGATAGCTTTTTTCCACAAGATCAGGCCGTGGATGACTACCCTTTCCAGAACAAGCTGGGGAATCTGCTCTCTAATAATGGCTCATCACTTAAGATTATGCGTTGAGTTCAGAGTTTATGTCCTCTGACAGCAGGTTTGCGGGGTGAAGGCGGGTATCTAATGTGTGACTGCTAAGATCCCAGTCTGTACCCCTTCGGGTCATAAACACAGGGATGACAAATGAGGTCGCGAGGTTCGCAAATTTGAACAGGCAATGCGTCTGCTCGATGTTGCCAGAAGATTAGTGCCGTTTTTAGAGACTTTTTGAAAACTCTGGTTTTTTAGTCGGCCAGTGATTCTGGTTTCCAGAGAATTTTACCGATTTCTGAAATGTCGTAACCGGGCAGATTCTGCAGATGCATCGGCAGCCTGGTCTGGTCAAAACCGTTGAGAAAATTCTTTACAACCCGTGTTTCCCACTGGTCCGCCGGAACAATCAGATTGAATGGCTCTTCAAAAACCGGTATGAATTTCAGTTTCAGCATTTCAGAAATGTTCTGAATGCCGAATGAAGCATCGGCCTCGCCCGAGGGCATTTCAACCCATTCCTTTCCCGCTAAAACTCTCATGTCTCAGGGAAGTGGCTGACGCGCCTTTTCAGCCATTTCACGTCTCCCAGGGCCGTTTCAGCCTCTCTGCCTTGCGCCAGAAAACCCCTTTTTTACACGCCACTGAGTTTTAAAAAACACCAGTGAGCCCCATAGCACGCCCACCAGCCTTTTTTCAAAAAACAGACATAAAATACCCGTTTTGGCGACTTTTTCCGCGATCAGGCTGTATATCCCATGCCCCTCAACTAAGGAACTCTCCTACGGCCAAGAATAATACACGACAGCCAGACACATATAAATCAGGCTTTCGTGCCATTAACAATAAGCATCAATGCTTTATTGCTTTGGCTTTAAAGATATCAAGTAATTCTGTCTTTTTTGCTTTGACGTTAGAATCCTTTTCTTCTTTTATGCTGCTTTCCGGCACAGTTATATCATCTTCTTCAAATTCGGTTTGTGGTGCCAGCAACTCAACCACTTTTTTGGCATTTTCAAAATTATCATCCATGCTGCTAGAGTGTAACGAAGAAATAACTATAGTAGCAGGCAAATCTGCGCCGCCACTGGATCTAATATTAGGGTCTGCTTTGTAAGCTAGTAGCAACTGAACAACCTCAAAATTGCAATTTTCTGCGGCAGATGTCAACGGGCTTGCATTGGCTGCATCAACAAGATTTGGATTTGCACCATTGTCTAAAAGAAATTTGATTAGATCGTAACGACCTTCAAGCACTGCTGCATGAAGAAAAGTTAGATTTGAGGGCCCATAAGCCATATTTATACGTTCAGGGCTTTCCAGAACAAACTTCTTAACTTCTTCATCATTTGCGGAATCAACAAAAACACAAACATTAAAATCATCTGTTTCTTTGTTCTCATCCGCTAAAACAAAAGAAAATGGTAGTATCAACAAAACAATAACGAAAAATAGGCGCTTCATTTTATTCTCCTTAAAATGCTTGATCTAACATAAATTCAGTAGGTTCTATCCCAAAACCTGTAGGAGGCAAATCCACATTGGTATGAGCACCTTCAGTCGGGACAACGTAGTAGCGTATATACGCTGTTACTTTTTTAACGTCCGGATTTTTGTCTGTCCAATATTCAGTGCTCTGAATAAATACTCTGTCCAATTTTTTAGAATATTGCTTTTCCAGCTTATTTACTCTATTTCTCCATTTCCTCCAAACTTGCTTTCTAGCCTCACGCAAACCAGTAACGATATACGGGGATTGCATATTAGCGGGTGTCAATGGAGGTATAATTATGGAGATATCGCCTTGAATAATTTCCTCTCCGCCTTCGCTTTTTCCGTCAGGAAAAACAATAGAGTATTTAATTTTGCAAGATAGCCTTGTACCTTTTGGGTAATCGTTAAGGTCGGGCGGTTTGTTGCTTTCCTTCGGCGCTGTGCCATTTTCAGGCTTATTAGTTTCAGGTTTTGGCTTAACGTAAGCGCTCAGGGAACCCCTTCTTGAAAGATAAAAAAACTGGTTTATGGTT
>DAOPYA010000154.1:0-9635 GCA_035352635.1 Candidatus Rifleibacterium sp. | reverse complement strand
AAACTGGTTCAGGTAAAACGATTCTGCCCTTCGTGACCCGGAGACACCTTTAGAAACTGACCAGGTTGGGGTCAGGGTTGAGGCTGAGCGGTTCATCAGCACCACCCAGGCTTCTGAGGCGGCGGCGAACTTTGGCATTACCAGACTGACACTGCTGTTTTTTGTTGGGAAAGCCAGGGAAGCGTAGGCAGCGGGCGGCTGGAATTCAGCGTCAGCCGGAACCCCAATCACACCATAGGCGTCGTTATAGGCTTTAAAGGCGTCATCATAAACAGTCGAAGCGTTTAAATCAAGAGTGGCAATGATCGCATCGACCGTTGCGAAGATTGGCAGGGCGAGGGCCGCCACGTTGGCCGGCACGGCAATCAGCCGGTTGAGCAGGTTTACCGCGACATCGGTGGGGCTTTTATCACCTGAACCGGTCAGGGTGATAATGTTTTCTGATGCTGCCACCAGGTCTTTGCGGCCAACCCAGATTTTGAACGGCTTATTATTGGTGTCGGCGAGGTAGCCGCCGACAATACTCATGCTGGCGATGGCCGGCAGCACCGGAACATTTGCAAAATTCGCCGAAGCAACAAACCCGGCATCGCCGGCCAGCACTTGCGCCTGTTTGCGCAGCATCACCACCGGGTTATTGCCGGCACGGTCAAGCAGTCGCAGTTCAAAAAACACCTGCGGAACATCGCCAGTCGCGGCCCGCAAAGAAATGTTTTCGGGTGGCAGAGCAATGGCAAAGCGCACGCTGGTAAGGGGTTCAGGCAGAACCGCCGGAACCGGTGAAAACGCAGGAGCGTCGTCGTTTTTCGAAAAGCAACCGGTAACAAAGGCGAGCAAAGTAATAAATACCAGAACCAGAAAGCCGACCCTAAAGCCACCCATAGCAACTCCCCTGAAACTACTGTATATATTTGAACCTAATTATTTTTTCGGCATTTGCCAACCATATTTCACCGGGCATCTTTATCATAAGGCCCTTTCTCACGAACCACCTTCTTTTGGAGTCTTAATCACCCGCTCTCTCTGCCGCTTGTGAAAGAAAGCTCTTTCACAAACAGCAGAGAGCAGAAGTCAGAGATTAGAACCAAAAAGAGCAACAAAGCCGACTTTGAACAGCAAAACCTTGCATGGGCAGGCATCAGAACTGTAAATTCAGGGCATATAAAAAGCAAGTTTCAGTTGTTGCTGATCAGATTCTGCTCGGTCAGGTATTTTTCGCCGATCAGCCAGGCGGCGTAATCGTCAACGGGCCTGGGCGGCAATTGCAGGCCAAGGGGCACCAGTTTCCACAAACCGGTGGGCGGGTGTTCGGCAAAATATCGACCACGCGCTTTAGCGGTAG
Organism: Candidatus Rifleibacterium sp.; assembly: GCA_035352635.1. Lineage (GTDB taxonomy): Bacteria > Muiribacteriota > Ozemobacteria > Ozemobacterales > Ozemobacteraceae > Rifleibacterium. Next base: position 8,293 of record DAOPYA010000154.1, on the reverse strand, counting down.
TATTGCGCTCTTCGGCAAAGTAGACCGGAATCTCGAACTGCTGATCGTTATAGAGTCGGCAAAGAATGCCGGCGGCGGTGCCGTTGCCGATGACGACAGCCTGTGGCAAGTCTGGCTGACCGGGCAGGCAGAAGCGTCTGAGAACGCGTTGCATTTCTGAGAGATAGGCAATACCTAGTTCGCCATGGGTAAGATCGTAATAAACCACCGCGAAGCCGACCTTGTCAGAGCCGGGGTCAAGCGCCAGTATCCACTTTTTTGCCGGAGGCTGTTCGTTTAGCTCAGCGGTCATAGTTTGAGCGCTACGAACGGCTCGCCGGTCTTGAGCGGGCCACCCGCCAGCACGATGGTAAAAATGCCTTCACGCGGCATAACACAGTCGCCGGCTTTGTAATAAACTGCGCACTTCGTGTGGCATTCCTTGCCGATCTGGGTAACCTGCATGACCACACCATTTTCGCACCAGATAAGTGTGCCGATCGGCAATTCATAGAGGCAGACGCCTGAAGTGGCAATGTTTTCGGCAAACGAGCCAAAATCGACCTGCAGGCCTTTGTTGCGCATTTTTTCGATGCTCTCAACGCCGAGCAGCGACACCTGCCGATGCCAGTCGCCGCCGTGCGCGTCGCTTTCCAAGCCGAAATTAACCTTAAGAACCGCCTCATCACAGGGGTCTTTCGGAGTGCCCTTGCCACGGCTGGTGGCAAGTTTTTCGACCCGACCGATTTGCGCTGTTGCAGCGAGCCATTCGCCGCTTTTACCGCCGGTTTTGCGCACCAGCATTGTCTGTTCGAGGCGGGCGCCCTTATCGACGCCTTTAACCATATCATACATATTCAGCATGGCGGTGGTAGCAGCGAGCATCGCTTCCATTTCGACGCCGGTGCGGTCGAAGGCGCGGGCGGTGGCAAAGCAGCCTACCCGATCTTTGCCGAGCGGAAAAAGATCGACCCGCACCGAATCGAGGCGGATCGGGTGTGTCAGCGGAATAAAGTCAGCGGTTTTCTTGGCGGCCATTATAGCGGCGACCCGCGAGGCAGCCCAGGCATCACCCTTGGCCAGAGTGCCGCTCTTCAGCAATTCAAGGGCTTTTTCACCGGCAAAAATTGAAGAAAAAGCTGTTGCGACGCGAAGAGTCGGTTCTTTGTGGCCGACATCGACCATTTTCACGCGACCCTCGCTGTCCTGGTGGGTCAAAGAGACAGAACTTTCTGATTGTTGAGATGGCTGGTTATGGCTCACCACAGGCCTCCTGGCGTTTTAGCTTTTTGGTTCACGCAAAGCGTGCCGGCAAAGCGATTTATGTGCATCTACAGCAAATTTGCGCCGCAGTAGCGAAGGCACTGGGCTGGATTCGCCTGATGCGGTTAATTCTGAGGCACGGCCATGCGATAAATATCGCAGCCGAGCTGTCTGATTGCCTGAAAATCTTCAAGGGGCGTCAGCCACTTTTCGGGTATTGCCCCGAGACCGAACCAGGCGCCGAACATGGCGCCGGCCATAGCGGCAATCGCGTCTGAGTCGCCACCGGCGTTGGCGGCACCGATCATCATTTCGTTGAAGCGGCCTTCTGATTTAAGAAACCAGTAGAGGGCCGAAGCGAACGAATCGAGGCAATAACCGGTATTGCCGATATTTTCGATGGCGGCTTTGCCATCGAGCTTGAGAGAGTCTTTAACCGCTTTCATCTTTTTGACCATTTCGGTGGCGAACGGCTGCGATTTTTCGATGGCGCGGTTCATGATGTAATCGGCCGAAAATTCGCTGCCTTCGAGGCCGAGCGCTATGACCGAAGCAAAGGCGAAAGATGTGCCGACCACTTTCTGGTCGGTATGGGTCAGGCGGCATGATTTATCGATGGCGTTTTTAAGCAGCGGCAGCGAACGAAAATAGGCCAGCGCATAAGGAACCGTGCGACAAACAGCGTTAACACCGGCAGAGAGGTGACCAGCCTGGCCCCATGGCACACCGGCCGCGAGTTTTCGACACGACTTGATCAGGGTATTGCCGGGAAATCTCCATTCGGAGCGCTTTTTCTGGGCATAAAACCAGTCGACGAGTTTATGAGTCAGGTCTTCAACTGAAAACCCGCCCTTTTCGACGAGGCTGCGTGCGAGCAGCAGCATTACCTGGGTTTCGTCAGAATATTGCCCGGGCTTGAGATGACTGACCGGGTGCGACGGAAAAGCTTTCACATAAAAAGTAACAGGTTCGTCGCCTTCTTCGGCAGAACGATAAACATCTTCTATCGGCGCGGCAAGAGCATCACCAACGGCATAGCCAAGCAGACTGGCCTGAAATTTATCGATCATGGTCTTTTCCTTAAGAATCAGGGTTTCTGAATGGTATCACGAATACGTGCTTCTCTTAAAGACAAAAAGACACCCGGGTTCTTTTCAAGGAAACGGTAGAATTCCATAACATCAAGCGCATAAATGATTGAGGTATCGGTGGCCACAAGCGAGAACCGATGCACACCCCGGCGGGGTGTCGCGTAAACCTTGGTAAGGAAACTGCCCCGCCCTGCCTGCAGAAGAGTCTTGTGCGAGCGTTGCAGCACCAGCCCGCCGGTATCGACGAGATAGTGATTTTCGCGCGTGGTACCCTGGCCGGCCAGCACATCGCCTTTTTCTAGTTTGACGCGGCTCATGATGCCCTGCAACTGAGTGCGCTGCGATGGTGAAAGCGGCTTCAACAGAGGCGACGCATCAAAGAGGCCCCAGGTATCATACTCACGGTTCTGGGCAATAACCTTCATCTGGCGGGCGATTTCAGAGCCACGGATAAAATAAAGGAAATCGTATTTATCCATGACCAGAACCTTCATGTCGGTTTCGGCGATCACGTCTGCATTTCGCGGCGCGTTGAGAATCATCGAAGTTTCGCCGATGTAGTCATTATTTGAATATGATTTGGCAACGTCGCCCTGGCGCTCAACGCGAGCCCGGCCATTAACGATCATAAAAAAGCGGTCGCCAACTGAATTTTTGCGAATGATCAGGTCACCCTGCTTGTAGTGCTCGACCTTAACGAGGGTAAGAAATTCGCGGGCCTTTTCGATCGGCAGACCCGAAAACAGGTCGATATGGTTGAGCACATCGAGGTATTCGAGGGCTTCATTGCTGGCCGGGGCATTGACGGGAATGAGAATCGATTCTTCGCGGCCATCCGGGGCCTTTTTAAGCCCCGATTCTTCTGGAATCGATTTTTGCGCCAGATGCATGAGAAAAATTCGTTTTTTAACGGAATCGGGGAGATCAATAAGGTTCTGCATCGGCGTATGCAGTGGCGGAATGCCTGCTTCATGGAAAATTACCGAATGATGCCATGGGAAATTGGTGAGTTCAATCATGCGGTAGCGGTTGACATCGCCGCGGTCATAGAGTTTTTTGAAGGTATCGGGGTCATAGAGCGAATCTGAAGAATTAACAAAGCTCTTTCCCTGAAAATAAACTTCAAAGCCGATGGTTGGAATCGAATGCAGGGTGTAGAAAAATCTGAATTCGCCGCCATTGATGCGGATCGGCACCTGTAAGCTGATTGGGTGGAAATGGAAAAGACTCATAAACGTCTTGTAATTCAGGCCGGTCAGCGACTGATACTTGCGCACAAAGCTTTCCATGATGGTTTCGGTGGTATACAGATTGATCTTCTTCTCTTCAAGAAGCTTCTGCAGAATACCCGAATCGTGGTCAGCGTGGCAGTGGGTCAGAATGCAGTCATCGATGAGGCGCGGGTTGATATCCATGGATCGCAGCCAGAGGGTCGAATCAACCGGCGGGTCAACGAGAATGCCACGGCGATTGAGCCAGATAATAAAACCGCTGGTCAGCTCACCGGGGTCAAAACCCGAACCTGAGCCGATAACCGTCAGGCCGAAAAGCGGCGGTTCAAAGGGTTTGGGCGAAAACGGTTTTTCGGGGGTGCCGCCAAACGCCACGTCGAGCGAAACTTCGGCGAGCACATTCTTGCCATCGACGATGCGCAGAGTGTCTTTGTTGCGTTCAAGCGCCATATCGCCAAAGGGTACGCGATTATCGGGGCCCCATGGAATGCCGATCGCCATATCAGAGAGTTCAGCCTTGCGCTTGCCTGAGAGGCTCAACGGCCGCAGGTATTCCATTTCGGCACGCAGATTCGGAATCAGGTCGCGATTAATGCCATAAGGGTATTCGCGCACCAGTTGAATATTATCGGGGCCAAGCACCGCTTCGCGCACCACCGGCATTACGGTTTCGAGCTGGTGGCGATGGCCGATAACCCTGATCGAGCGGCGTTTAATGAAAAAATTGAAATATGCAGGAAATTCAATATCAGCGAGTGAAACGCCGCGTTCAGCCGAAAACATGCGGTTCGGAATCACAAAAGTATCGGGTACGTCACCGAGGATCTTCATCGTGTCTTTGATGGTTTCGGGCGGGGCGCCGACTTGCAGCGACCCGGAAGGGGTCTTGATGAGAGTCCCCCCACGCGACAGTTGAATTACCTCTACAGCCATATATTGCTCTACCTGTTATTATGCTATAACTGAAAAAGATAATCAATCTCGTCGAATTATGCAACAGAATTTATAAGCACCGGCACCAACATTTCGCAACCCCCGGCCCGAAGGCAGTTATGCCCATCACCGCTTTGAGACCTTTGATTTTCGGGCAACTTGGTCATTGCTTATTTTTTCGACCAGTTTGCCCTGTTTGAAGGCGGTGCCTCTGATGACTGCCATATCGAATGCTTCGCGTTCGCGGTCTTCCATGCGGAGCATTAATTCCTCAAGGTCAATTTACTGATTTTCGTTGAGCATATCAGAATTTTACTGCCTGCTTAAAGTTGCCAGATATTTTTTGAACTCATCGAGGCCAAGGCCAGTGGCATTGCAAATCTCTTCGAGCGGGCGGCCAATTTTATACAAATTGCCAGCAATTTCAAACTTGCTCTCTACCTTGCCTTCTGCCTTGCCTTCCCGCTTGCCGGCCCGGAAGGAGCTTTCTTTTTGCGAGATTACGTAGGTGCGGCTTTTTTCGCGGGCTTCCATGAGCTGACGCTTTTTGGTGTCGGCGCTGATTTTTTTCAGTTCGTTAACCATATCAGTAATGCCCTCTTCTTTTTTGAGCCCGTCGTCGAGTTCTGCACTAATTTTACCATAATTTTCACCAAATTTGAGTATATGCAGCCACTTGAAGCATCCAGAAGTCCTCAACCTCGACACCGTGCAAGCTCGTGCAAATCGTGAAATCTGCCGTTGATCAAAGATTCCTTCTTTTTCCTCGACCATCCCTGAACCTGCTTTTCACGGGCAAAAGCTTCATCGATTCGAGAAAATTCTTCGACATACATCAGCTTAATCGGCGGGTTTCTACGAGTATAGGCCGCGCCTTCGCCATTCTTATGCTGAAACCATCTTCTTTCAAGATCAACAGTCGAACCTGAATAATAGCAGCCATTAGAGCATAGAAGAATATAAAAATATCCCTTCATCAGCATTATCCCATTTAACGGTCACTTCGACTTCGCTCAGTGACCGAAAGAATCGGCCCCTGAGCCTGCCCCGGCAGGTCGAAGGGCCACTTGAATACAAAATCATTATAGAAGTCATAAATCTTCAACCCATCGTCCTGGGAAACATTGGCGCTAGTTTCAGATTTCATCAGCATTATCCTATTTAGCGGTCACTTCGACTTCGCTCAGTGACCGAAAGTATCGGCCCCAAAATGGCCTCACAGATAAATCAATCTCAAAGCACAAAAGGGAAAAAATAGTTTAAGGAAACGTCTAAAATAAAAGACGGGCAGCAGTCAAAAACCGCCGCCCGCACCATTAAAAACGAGAAGATTTATAAAGATCGACCGGGTTATTTTAGCAGTCAAATGGTCAATTGAAGCCTCAAAAAGCTTTAAATATCAGGATATGTTAACAGTTGCCAGATGCATTTTGAGTTCTTCGAGGCCAAGGCCGGTGGCAGCACAAATCTCTTCTAACGGGCGGCCAAGTTTAAACAAATTGGTGGCGATTTCAAATTTACTCTCTGCTTTGCCTTCTGCCTTGCCTTCCCGTTTGCCGGCCCGGAAGGAGATTTCTTTTTTGCGAGATTACATAGGTGCGGCTTTTTCCGCGGGCTGCCATGCTCTGGCGCTTTTCGACATCGGCGTTGATTTTTTCAGCTCGTTAACCATATCAGTAACGCCTTCTTCTACTTTGAGCCTGTCGTTGAACTATGCCCGGCGGTGTTTTATTGCCCTTGATTTCCGCGCTGGCTTGTAGTCAGCAGCAGGCTCAGAAACGCGGTTTTTGTTATTGTTCAATTTTTCGAGCTGTTCGCGACTCAGACCGGTGACCCTTGTGATTACCTCTAAATCGATGCCTTCGGCCAGCATTTTTAACGCCGTTTCAATAAAGCCCTCTTCACGGCCCTCTTCACGGCCTTCTTCACGGCCTTTTTCGAGGCCTTTGGCCATCCATTGGGCAGGCCAGGATTTTACGGTTTCGGATAACATTGCATGTACCTCCTGCAGGTCATGGAATTCAGGAATTGTATCGTTCGGGTAGCGGCTGGGCAGCAATACTCTGCCCAACCAAACGGTAAAAGCACGTTTCAGGCTTTGTTGCTCGGGAGCTTTGAGCCAGTCGATCAATGTTGTAATAATTTTGCAGACATCTTCTGGCGTCTGCTGTCGTTCAAGCTGAAAAAGAGCCGAAACCAGGCTTTTCAGGTCTGCCAGCTCATGGTTTTCGTAGTAGCCTTCGTCAATCAGCAAATATCGCAGTTGCGGCAGATACTGATCAAGACCACGCGGCGCTTTTGCGATTGCATCTTTTATGTCAAGAGGCGCGTTTTTCCAGCGTTTTTCGCCATTATACAGCACAATCGGAAGAACCGGCGGCAATTTCTGACCGGTCCTGGCCGTTTCTGAGCTAATAAGATCCTGGTATAGCAGCCCAAGATAGGTCATCATGCGAACGCTCATAAAGTGGTCTATAACTGATTGAAACTCAATCAAAATATAGATATAGAGCTGCTGTTTACCCCAGCGAACGGTCCAGATCACATCATCGAAGCGCTCTTTTAAATCTTCGGCGACAAAGGAGTTGTTGTATTTCTTCAGGGTCGAAAAATCAAGAAGCCTTACCCAGTCTTCTCTGACAAAATCGCGCAGCAGTTCTTCAACCATCTGCGCATGCGAAAACAGCAGTTTGTAACTTTTATCTTTATCGCCCATGAGACAATTATAACCTTCGCTATTAACGTGCCGCAAACAAAATGGAATGTTTGACGAGAAATAGACCAACAAACCATGCAGTTCTGATACAAGATTCGCAGAGCCGCGATTTAAAGATTCTTTGAGCTGGCAGACGAGTTATTCAGAAGCAGAAAGAAGTTTTCTGATTTCGTCGGGTTTAAGACCTGTCATATCAGCGAGTTTTTCAATTGAGAGACCGCCAGCGTGAAGTCCGGAAATAATCGCAGCCATGCCTTCTGCTTTGCCTTCGAGTTTGCCATCCAACTTGCCTTCCCGCTTTCCGGCCCGGAAGGAGCTTTCTTTTTGCGAGATTACGTAGGTGCGGCTTTTCTCGCGGTCTTCATGAGCTGACGCTTTTTGGTGTCGGCGTTGATTTTTTTCAGTTCGTTAACCATATCAGTAATGCCCTCTTCTTTTTTGAGCCCGTCGTCGAGTTCTGCACTAATTTTACCATAATTTTCACCAAATTTGAGTATATGCAGCCACTTGAAGCATCCAGAAGTCCTCAACCTCGACACCGTGCAAGCTCGTGCAAATCGTGAAATCTGCCGTTGATCAAAGATTCCTTCTTTTTCCTCGACCATCCCTGAACCTGCTTTTCACGGGCAAAAGCTTCATCGATTCGAGAAAATTCTTCGACATACATCAGCTTAATCGGCGGGTTTCTACGAGTATAGGCCGCGCCTTCGCCATTCTTATGCTGAAACCATCTTCTTTCAAGATCAACAGTCGAACCTGAATAATAGCAGCCATTAGAGCATAGAAGAATATAAAAATATCCCTTCATCAGCATTATCCCATTTAACGGTCACTTCGACTTCGCTCAGTGACCGAAAGAATCGGTCCCTGAGCCTGCCCTGGCAGGTCGAAGGGCCATTTGGTCACTTCGACTTCGCTCAGTGACCGAAAGAATCGGCCCCTGAGCCTGCCCTGGCAGGTCGAAGGGCCATTTGGTCACCTCGACTTCGCTCAGTGACCGAAAGAATCGGTCCCTGAGCCTGCCCCCTGGCAGGTCGAAGGGCCATTTGGTCACCTCGACTTCGCTCAGTGACCGAAAG
>DAOPYA010000153.1:0-9673 GCA_035352635.1 Candidatus Rifleibacterium sp. | reverse complement strand
GCGACTGAATTTAATCTATCTTAATCAGGTGTCCACTTTTATTTTACCAGTCCAGGCAAGTATCCAATAAAAAAATTGTAAGTTCAATCATAAAAGTTCACAATAAAATTTATCCTCTAAATTGATAGCTAAAAAAATAACAGGCTTTTACACCCGTTATCTTTCGGCATCAGCTATTCTTCCACAACTGAAGCCTTCTCCTGCTGGAATTGCGAGCAGAATGGTGCAGCAGGACAATAAGATTCACATCTTATGCTTTTGCCTGGCCGGAATACAAGTTGGTGCTTGTCTCCGGCGGCTTTGCATGCTGTTTCTGCTTCGTTTTCGTCTTCGAACAGTTTGACTGCGGTCTTGCGGCCTTCTTTCATAAGGGCGAAGACATTGGCAGTCTGCCAGCGTTCTTCTGCTGAGCATTCCGGTAACTTATCCCGGGCGGCCTGTTGGAGTCGAATGCGTTCATCAATGAATTCTTCGCACTTCTCGTCTGACCATAGCGGGATTTCAATGGTTACCACGGGCTGAGTCGGATAGTCTGTGCTGCGTTGTGCCTGGCTTTTACTCCAGTCACGCAGGATTACAACGATCTGAAGCTGGTTAACAGTATAACCGTGTTCACGCAGAATGGTAGCCAGTATGTTCATCTGGGCAATCCATTCTGAACGTGAACCGTTCTTTACCGAGTAACATGAGGTGACTTTGTAGTCACTCAGGAGCCCCGTGGTTGAATCGAAATGGTCGAGAGCGCCTGAAAGCACCCACCCCTGTCTTTCGATCAAATGACGGGCTTCTGTCATAAAACTCTGACCGGCACGTTCGAGAACAACGTGCATGGCCTGGCCGAATAACGACCAGACGCGGTCTGAAGCGTCTTCTTCAAGGTCTTTGAAGTGTTGGCGTTCAAGTGCAACTTTGCGTGGCGGGCTGATGAGCCTGGTTACGCTGATGTCGCATGGACCGGAAGTATAGGGATCATTTCTGATCGCGTTGACGATAGATTCCGGAAGATTGAACTTGTTGGTGATCTGCATATTATGCGGCCTCCTTGAGTTCGAGTTCTTTGCTGAAAGCACTGATGACGGTATCGAGATCCGAGTCTTTGATTTCTGCGGATTCTTTGATGGGCCGGTCAAGGCCGATAAGATTACCGATGACAGCTTTCATGTCATCAGGTGTCTGACCGAGTTTGGCAGAGAGATTGAACAGGAGTCTGATCTTCTGCACTCTCTTCTGAGCTTGTTCACCCTTGTTATCGGGTTTCTGAGGGGTCTTTTCTGCTTTGTCAGCTGATTCCGATTTCGGATTACCGCTGACGCGGGTCTTCTTGTGTTCATCAAGATTGGTTACCTGCGAGGGTTTTGCAGGTTTCTGAGTATTGTTTCTCTGCATGGCGAGTTCGCCATCGTCATCATCATCGTCTGCCACTATCGTGAGCATGGCGCTGAGTGCGTAGCGTTTCAGATAGGAAATTTTGCTTCCTATCATCTGGATCGAGTCATTATCGATTTTCACAGATATTGAATCGCGTATCCATTCGCCGGAACTATGGGAAATGAGTGTTGTAACCGATAAGCGGTCATCTGCAATAGAAGCTGCCTGTGTAACAGCGAGGTTATTGCTAGACATAGCTTCCCGGGCTGTGCTTACAATCGAGGCAAGCGACGCGTAACGGCTTTTATAATGCGGGTTGATTGAATCGAAACTCGCGTTCTTGAAAGAACCTTGAGCTTTGCTGAGAGCTTCTGAGATTTTTCCAATGGTTTCTGATGTCTGCATATTTTTTCCTCCTGAAAGCAAGAAGGGGAGCAGGCTTTGATGGCCACTCCCCGAGTAACGGTAGTATTCATGCAGCATGGGCGATATATTCCGCTGCTGCGTCTTCGAGCTGTTTACGGTCTTCTGGTATGAGACCGAGCTGCTCATGGGTCTGGAAGTCGGTAACTGCCTGGACAATTCCGAACATGGTGTCGTGTGGTTCTTTACCATAGGCAACCATGAACGGTTCTACAAGCTTGGCGGGCATGTGTGCCTGTCTGATGATGTTCTCAATAGCAAGCTGAGGATTGGCGATACGCTTTTCCTGAGACTGCCTGAGGTTGTTAACTGCAATGCTGAGCCTTTCGGGCACATGCTGCAGGACATGAGAAATCTGATTCCAGAGGTCTGCTTCTGGGCGGCCACTATGGCGGCGTCTGAGAAGAGTTGCGCCTGCTACGGGCGCGGTCATTCCATTGGTGCAAACAAGTCGCATCAAATGGAGACTGATGCTGAGGCTGGCGTAGCCAACCCCGGAATTCTGAATGAGAATACCACCCCAGATAGTGCCGACGGCAGAGCTGCCGTGGTTATCGATGGGGTCGCCGATCCTGATTGAGTAGGATACGGTTTTGTCGGTGAAGTTTGCTCTGATCACTGGGATCTGAGATTCGCTCTGTTGAAGCGAATGAAGTATCAGGCTGCTGAGCATAGCGTCTGATACCGGGCTGTAAGTCGGACTGACGAAAGCCTTGAGTGTTCCGTCAGTATTGGCTTGTGTAAGATCAGTCAGTCTGAGTTTGATCTGACCGGTGGCGCGGCTGAAGCGCCTGTTAAGTTCGTATGCCTTTTCGTCATTGCTGGCATTTTCGAACCAGCGGTTGAAGCGGATGCCGAGAAGATTTGCGATCTGTCTGCGGCTCCAGGGCGTGAGGGCATAGTTGCCTTCACTGGGAACAACGATGTTGAGATCGTCGTTCATTTTGAGATCTGAGAGATTCGTGATTATATCGGGCCTGTCGTGTGATTCCACGGTGCCGATATGGTCTGCAAGGGTCTGCAGGGACATAGGTCTGTTGTCTTTCAATGTGTTGAAAGTGAGTTCCATACTTTACTCCTTTAAAATGGGGTTTATGGCTGGAAAATCTGACGTAAATCGACCGGGTGTAGGTCTGAAAAAGAAGAGTGTGATTACTTTCCTTTTCTGGTCACTTTTCTGGGGTCTGGCGTTTTTTCTGATGCTGGTTTGTTCTGGGCGTCCATAAAAATTTCTACGAGTTTTGCGATCTGGACAATGGCGTTAATGACATCTTTCATGATGGGGCCTCCCTGTGGGACAAGATTTGAAGGGTAAAATCACCTTCAATATGCTTATACCCATGAACAGGCAAAGAATTTACCGCCAGAAACTGGACACCTGGCGGCAATGACCATATATACCTATAACAAAATTCTACGGGAGGTCCTTATGACCGCATCAGAACTGATCAATAAATACTTCGTTAAGGAAAATGGCTACCAGCCAAAGAATGTTGATATATCAGACCACTTCGCTGTTGGCTGTAAGCTGATTATCGAGGGGCATGTCGATGCCGGGTTGAAAATTATCGCTGGCGCCATGACCCTGGCAGGCTGCAGAAACGCTGCCCATGAAAAGCAGAGTAAGCGCTCAATAAACCGCTTCTTATAATTTATTGCCAGCTATGGCATTCTGCCTGCGTCAATCTTCAACAAGGAGTTTTTATGGCGCAGAAGAAATCAACAGCGGAGCAGATCAAAAACGCCCGCCGCTGGCAGCGACACTTACAGATGTGGCGTGAAAGTGGTCAGACTCAGGTAGAATATTGTCGGTTAAACAACCTTGGTGTGAAAGCCTTTGGTTATTGGCTTCGCAAAGATCGCAAAATCAATAACCCGGCACCGCTGCAACTCATACCTGTTACGTTTAACAGGCAGCCAGAGGTGAACCATATCGAAAAAAGCTCTACCGGGTTGTATTTCAATTTTTCGGATCGGGCCCGGATCGAAATTTCCAGGGATTTCGACCGGGAAACCTTTTCTCAGATAATTTCGGTTCTGAGCAGCATATGATTTTTACCGGTAATATCAAAGTTTACATTGCTCTTGGCGACGTCGATATGCGCAAGGCCATCGACGGTCTGTCGGCCATGGTGAGCGGCGTTATGCGACTCGACGTTTTCGCCGGACACCTTTTCGCTTTCAGCAACCGGCGGCGCAGCATGATCAAAATACTGTATTGGGATAAAAACGGGTTCTGTCTCTGGCAGAAACGTCTTGAAAAAGGTCGTTTCCGCTGGCCTTCAAGCAGGGAAGAGGTTTTACAGGTCGGGCAACGTGAACTGGCCTGGTTGCTTGAAGGCCTTGAAATCAATCAGGCTTCAGCTCACAAACAACTTGCCATTTCGCACGCTTATTAGATGCAGGTTTTTGAGCAAAAAACCATCTGAAACCTGCAGAAAATGCTGTACTTTGAGCTGCTGCGATGGTATAATAATTCACATGACACCGGCTCTTGATCAATATTTAAATGAAGACCCCATCCTGAAACGGATGGTTGATCAGGAGCTAAAGGAAAAAGACCAGCAGATTACACTTCTGAACGAAGAACTGAATTATCTCAAATCGCTGATCTTTGGCCGCAAAACCGAGAAAATCTCGCAACCAGATACCGGCATTCAGCCTCTGCTGCCATTTCCGCAGGAAGATGCAGCTCCGCATATTCCGGTGCAGGACCAGGAAAAAACCATTGAAATCAAAGCCCATTCAAGAAAGCGTGGTCGCAAGCCATTACCAGCTGATCTGCCTGTTCAGGAAGTCGTTGTTGATATTCCCGAGGCCGATAAAACCTGTTCATGTGGCTGCCAGAAGGCCAGAATCGGCGAAGAGACTGCAGATAAACTTGAATTTACACCGGCCAGAGCCCATATAACCAGAATCGTCAGACCAAAATATGCCTGCAGAAACTGCGAAGGCACAGAATCTGACGAACCGACCGTTTCTATAGCGCCGGTTCCTGAGCAGATCATTCCCAAAAGCTTCGCCACGGCAAGTCTTCTTGCTTATATCATCACCTCGAAATTCGTTGATGCACTTCCTTTTCACCGTCTCAGCGGCATGTTCAGCCGTCAGAAAATAGAAATCAGCCGTGGCACCATGTGCAACTGGGCAATTAAAGTTGCCAGGGTTCTGAAACCAATCGATGAGCTGTTCAAGGAAATGCTTATGACTTCTGTCTGCATAAATACAGACGAAAGTCCCATGCAGGTTCTCAAGGAACCGGGTCGAAAAGCCGCCGATAAATCATGGATATGGGTTTTTCGCGGTGGAGGTGATGGAAAAGCAACAGTTTATTTCCATTACAGCCCGAGTCGTGGCGGAAAAGTCGCTGACGAAATACTTGAGAATTACAAGGGTTACATTCAGACCGATGGTTATTCCGGCTACAACTTCATTTCCTCCAGACCGGGGCAGAAGCATCTTGCCTGTTGGGCGCATGCGCGCCGGAAATTTTTCGATTCAATAAAAGCTGCCGGAGAGGGAGCAAAGCCTGGCATTGCCCACGAAGCCTTTGCCATTATAAACAGTCTGTACAAAATCGAGAAAGAAGCCCGCATGAACGGCTTGAACACCGATGAGATACAGAAAAATCGCGAACAGCGGGCAAAACCAATTCTGGAAAGTTTCAAAACGAAACTTGAAACATGGAAGAAAACTGTGGTTCCCAAAAGCCTCACCGGCAAAGCCGTGACCTACACGCTCAATTTCTGGGACAAGCTAATGGTCTATATCGAAAACGGAGAGCTGCAGATCGACAACAACAGCGCCGAAAACGCCATCCGGCCTTTCGCTGTAGGCAGAAAAAACTGGTTGTTCGCCGACACCGTCGAAGGTGCAGCTGCTTCGGCAATTTTATACAGCATCATCGAAACAGCAAAGGCAAATGGCCTTGAACCATACTGGTATCTTCGCTTTCTTCTGGAAAAGGCCCCTGGCCTAAAATCAAAAGAAGATTTCAGAAGCCTGATTCCACAAAATGTCGATCGGCAGCTGATAATGAATATGCAACAGAGTCACGTGAATGCAGGTATCACGCCCGCCTGATTTTTCAAGAGGCGTTTAAATTCGCGCTTACAAAGCAGATAAAGGCCTACGTAAGGAACTCCCCGTCAGAGGCGGGGTTGATGGTAAAGCCTCACTGGGAGGTTGAACGATTGTTAGCATGAGATAAAAGGCTTTGCAATTTCATTCGTGATAAGACAACAGCCTAGCTATCCTTGGCAACAAAATCTAATGGTGGTAACATAAAATACACCCCCTACCAGTCCAGGGAATGAGCTCGCCTGAGTAGCCATTTGGGAGGATTATGTGAAGCTTACCGAAAAACAAATCGAAGACGTTTTTTCAGAATATTATGAAGCGCTCATTGAGCCAGGGCTAGTATTCCTGAAAAGACAGCATATTTTTGAAAACAGACTCAGGGCAGATCTTCTTTTCAAAGATTGCCGTGGAAAAACAGTTATTTTAGAATTAAAAAAAGATGCCGTTACCCGAGAGGATATTGGGCAAATTTTTGAGTATGCAGGCATGATAAATCAAGCCAGAGTAATTTTGGCGGCTCCTCTTATTCCAGATTACGTCAAAAGAGCTTTCGAACACTATGGCATTCAATATCTAGAATTTTCGATAACAAAGATATCGTCCCTTTATGAGGCTATGAACAAAGTGATTGGTGGGGACAAGAAGTTAAAAAATGGCTTCATAATGGAAGAAAGAGCTGATGGTAATCTAATACAGAAGAAAATAGTGGACGGAAACATAGCGTTCAAAGTCACCTTCTGCGATTCAAACTGGAATGGCGTCTGCTCTGAAAAGCTGTATCAATATAATTCTGCTCACCGGCTATGGTGCCGCAGTCAGGGAAACAGTGGCGTTGATTGCCGTAGCAAAGATTTCAAAAATTATAATAACCTAACCAGAGATTGTTACCCTTGTTATGAAGCCATTGCTTTAAAAGAATTAATGTTTTCGCCAGGAATATATGACGGACCACAAAAGGCTGGAGTAATACCCTGCTTACATAGCAAAGTCGGCAAAATTGCTATTTTTTCATCGAGAAGACCTGGTGAAGATGAAAATCAGAGGTTTATTTTTGCTTTAGGAAAAATTGCCAGAATTAACAGAAAATGCTCTCCTGTTGCCGATGCCCATTCGGAAATTTTCTTTTGCGATAAAGATTCAGCGGTAATTTTGAATGAAAACCAATACCTACAATTCTGGAATTATTACAGAAATCCAAACGCCCCGCAAAAAATAGCATGGGGAACCGGTTTATTTAGATATGTTGATGATCAAACCGTCAGAAAAATCCTAGAGGATCTTTCCAGGAAAGAAGGCATTCTGGCTGTGCAAAGAATAAAAGCCAAGAAACTATTGGAAATTTTTTGAGTCAGCCATAACGCAACTCTTAGATTCCGGTGAAGGGAATTGCTTAATAATGGCCTTTTTCAGTTATCATTGTTTCCAACGCCCAGCTTAAATTCCTTGCTAAGAATTCTTATGACATGGTCTGCTTTTTTCATTTGAATCTGCGCGGCTTAATTTCATCTATCTTAATCAGGTATCCCTTTTATTTTACCAGTCCAGAGAACGAAAGCGCAGCACATAAAGCTCTGAATCCAATGGGGTAATTTTCTAACCACCAATCTGCTTGATATGAAATTTCTACTCCTGTTATACACCAAGACGCAAAATGTTCGCAGTTATTACTCTCTAAGTCATAGGGCCTGAATCTTGCTTGTTCAAAACGCTGAATGGCGCGCTCAGCAATCTTTTCGAGGGAATGGCGATATGGAAAGTGAAAATAAACCTCAATGTCTGAGCTAAGAGTCGCCGGCTCGAAAATAGGCAAGCCAGACAAAAACGAGCTGTGAAACTCTTGGAAAGAAGAAAGTCGAAGTTTTACCCTCTTCAATATGTCTCCTGAAAAATGAACAATCTGGTTCTTTCCGACCACAACCCCGAAATGGTAATAGATTGACTTGCCAATAGAGGGCATTTTTCGAAGAAACTTCGGCGTAAACCGCCTTTCAACACATACAACTTTACCAACGTCCAATTGATTACAAGGGAGTTTTAGCATATTTTATAATGCCCCCCGAACGTGAGACACAAAATTGAGAAAAATAAGTTAAACTGAAACCGCTATGAATAAACGTAATACTTATACTCCAGAGTTTAAAACCAGGGTCGTTCTCGAAATCCTTAAGGAAGAGATGACCCTTTCTCAGATTGCTCAGAAATATGAAGTTCACCAGAATATGCTGACAAAGTGGAAGCAGGAGTTTCTGGAGCACGCCCAGGGCGCTTTTAAGCGGGGAAAGACAGAAGCCGAAAAAGAACTGCGAGCAGAAAAAGACCGTAGTCAAGAGCTTGAAAAGCTGGTTGGCCAGTTGACCTATGAGGTTGACTGGTTGAAAAAAAAATCTGCACAATTCGGCATCAAGATCAGAAAGGCTTAAAATGGTGGATTTCACCGAGAATAAGCTGACTGTGCGTCGGCAAGCCGAGCTGGTCACAGTAAATAGAACCAGCGTTTATAGAAAGGAGCCGGCCTATAAGGAAAGCGAAGAGAATATTGAGATCATGAACCTAATCGACAGGATTCACACAGATTACCCGACTTATGGATATCGAATTATGACAAAATTGCTTTCTAATGCCGGCTATGCCGTTAATCGCAAACGAGTCAGGCGCCTTATGAGAAGCATGGGCGTTCATGCAATATATCCTGGCCCCAACCTCAGCAAGCTGTTGCACGCAAAATATTGCATGCCTTATCTGCTTCGTGGAATTGAGATAACCGAACCCGATCAGGTCTGGGGCATAGACATTACCTATTTGCCCATGGGTAAGGGCTTTATGTATATGTTTGCGATTATAGACTGGTATAGCCGATGCGTTGTCGATTATGAGTTATCCTTAAGCCTTGAGAAATCCTTCGTAATGAACTGTTTACGAAGAGCTTTGTCGAGAAAAGCGCCTTCAATAATTAATAGCGATCAGGGTTCTCACTTCACTAATCAGGAATACCTCGACCTTCTGAAAGGGCACGGGGTAAAGGCGTCAATGGATGGCAAGGGAAGAGCTACGGATAATGCCAGAACAGAACGCTTTTTCAGAACGATGAAGTATGATTGCGTCTATGTGAGAGAGTTTGCAACCCCTCGCGATCTCAGGTGCGCTATCGACGGATACATCGACGTATATAATTATCAAAGACCTTGCCAAGCTATTGACTATGAATTTCCCGGCGTTAAATATGCTGAAAACAGCCTGAAAATGGCTGCTTGAAAAAACATGAAAGGAACCACCTTAATTTTTTCAAAAAATTGTCTTGACGGCGGGGGGCATTACATTTGTCCTCCATAGATAAATCTAAAATAAAGGTCTATCATGACAGCAATTCAAAATTGCAAACCATCCAAGTAGTCCTTTAGAGCAGCTTCCAGCTTGACCATTGTCTTAACCATTCTGGCCTGAATATCCGGCCATTGTGTGTCGGGGCTGCGGTAACCACCACCTTCGACAACACTCCTTATGCGGCAAGCGCGTTTATTGTCTAACCGTTCCCATGAAAGTGGCTCTCCGAATGATTTTTCTATTTCCTCTTTGTGTTCGAAAAAATTGTCAAAAATACGCTTGTTCTCGACAGCATCCCCTCTGTCGATGTAAAGCTCCGCGATCCCGTATTCCTGAACAATGGCATAATTGAAGCCCAGGCCTCGAATACCCGAACTGGCGCCTATCCAGTTGTAAACACCTGGTTTTATGTTTGCATGGCGTGTTTTGTGCTGGCGTGCCACGGCAACCAGTCCCTCCCAGAAGCGTAAACGAACGTCAT
>DAOPYA010000152.1:0-9731 GCA_035352635.1 Candidatus Rifleibacterium sp. | reverse complement strand
AGGCTATGTTGTCGTAATAGGGTGGATCTGTAGAAATTTGTTTTAAGATAGAAAGGCTTTGTGTCTGGGCGTCAGCTTGTTTCACATTGCCAGTAACCCCGACTCCAAGACGGTCGAGAACCCGCATCATGTTCGATAGTGAAACAAAAAAATCACCGGCCATTCCACCAAGAGCATTTGCCTCAGAAAAATCCCAAACCATTGGCAATGCCTGTCGTCCAAAAGTCGCGATGGATTGATCCATTGATGGTTTCCACCGACAAAGTGAAGTTTGAGCATCAGCCATTTTGCTTACTGCTAGAGCTAAATAAACGCTTACTGCTTCCGCGTAGGCATTGGGACCAGTACCACTCTGGTCTAACGGCAGGTCGTTATTGACGGGCAAGGCTTTGACCGCGATTGCATCAGCGCGAACTTTGTCACGTGCCTCGCTTACCAGGTCACTGAATGTGGTTAGTGAAACCAATTGCCGCGCAGTAAAAAGGTCTCCCCATGTGTAGAAGCCATAGCCTCGCCCACTAACGAGGTTCGTGGTATCACGATTCATAGCTTGCTCAGGTTTCCAAACTGGATGGGCCGAGCGAGCAATTTGTTGATGGGATTTTTCCGGTGTTAAATATATTCTTCCCGATGTTCCTTCAGCTACAATAGCCATCAAAATGTCACCCATTCTATTGGCCAAGCTTTCTGCTTTGATGTATTTGTCTTCAATCGCTTTGCTAGATAAAATACACTTAAAATTAGCGCCTCTGGCTAACTTTGTGCCTTCTTTTGCGGTTGCAGGGGGGCGGCCGACGCGAACGTTGAATCGGTAATTATCGCCTTCGACAATCGGCTCGACCCAAGCCTCTTTACCGGGCTTGCTTGAAAGAATAAAAGATGAAACCAGAGGCACGTCGACATGTGAAAATGCCGGGTTTGGACTTTTTACGGTGCGGGCCCAGAGCCAAGCAATGACTTTCAGTTCCTGACCGATCAGAGGTTTCAGATCAGGCCTTTCTTCGGCCATCTCAGGCACAATTTTGACCTTCGGGTAAAGATAACCGATGCGTTTGAACGCCTCTTCGCGCATCCAGGCTCCGTAACGACGTACATCTTCGGCAAGGCCGGAGACTCCTGACCAAGAATCTTGTGTCTTAGTATGAGGAACTTCATCATTAGGTAGCGGCCCTACCGGCGGTCGGCCGGCAAACTTTGGCGGAATTTCGATCATCGCCTTATTGATCAAAACTGCAACCGGATTCAGATCAGAAGCCCAGGCTTCGAGGCCAAGCCTCTGCGCTTCGAGCGGAATGGCACCGCCACCGGCGAAGGGATCATGCAGACCGGGCATCTTTGCGGGGTTGAAAAGTTCGGCCGCCTGAGGATGACTGCTGTTCAGTTCGCAGACCTCTTTCCATGATCGCTGAATTTCGTTGCGGGCGCGTTGCAATACTTCTTCGTTCGTAGTATTTACCCACAAAACAAGCTCTTCGATCAGACTGAACAGTTCTTTTCGGCGTTTGGTAAAAGCAGATCTCTGCTGTGAGCTTGGTGTCTGACCGGGATTCCTCACTTCCCACAACCCGGCCGGATCGTTGACCAATTGAGAAAAAATAACAGCACGCGCGGCAGCCAGAGGCCGACGTGCCCACCATAAATGCAGGGTGCTGGGATGGCCATGCCTTATCGACTTTTCACGGGCACAAGCCACATTTATAGAATCCAGCGGCAAAGCCACTTCAATCAGTTTACGAGGTGAAATTACCTTCTGAGATGATTCCGTGGCGCTCATGCGGGCTCTCCTTGCAGGGTTAACACATGCTTGACTGTGGTATAAAACTCAGCGTTTCTGGCAGCTTCAAGGAGCTGGCCAATGTATTCGGTTATCTTTGCCGTGGCACTGCATTCTATTTGCATCAGAGCTTCTAAACTCTCACGATAATTTTTGGCTACAATTCTTCGCCTGGCAATCAACCCAGAGTTTTTGCCATTGAGGTTAAAAACACGCAGGGTCTCTTCGGCCCGCCGCCTCATGTTTTCGGGCAGACCAGTTCTTACTACGATATTGCCGGTAGCGAGAAACAGAAAATAATCATCGGAGTCTTCTTCGTCAGGCTTGATCAAATCATCAGGAGAATAGCTGCCGGTTGCGGACGAATCTTTATGAAACCCGCAGCAATTCGGGTTACAGCACGACCAAAATAGATTGCCCCATTCAAAGATTTTTGCAGAATGATTCTCTTTTTTGCGAAAATGCTCGATATGGCGATTGTCAGAGTTCTTTATACTGGCTTCGCAATAGGCACAAAAATAGCCCTGTATGTCGAAAAGCTGCTTTTGAATGGCTGTTTTGTCATTCGGCTCAATATCTTCCCATTTCGCGCCTGTAATCCGGTAATGCCGAAGGCATGCCGGCTCAGGGCCACGATTTAATCTGTGCATGAATTTCAATCACCCTTGTCTGTTTTTTTCAACGACTGTTTGAATTTCTCGATGCTGATCATCCGGTCTGCTTCCTGTATAACCGGGTGGGTCTCGCCATAATGTTCTACGAGCTGCGCACGTAAGTGCAAAGCAGCTTCTGTGTCGTATTTATGCGTCTGAATAAGCATATAGTAATCGTTAAGTTTTTCGATAATCGGCAGCGCCGGTGTCTGATCTGTACGCATGACTTCGGCCATCACACGACTGCTTTCAACGCCCTGGGTCTGTAGCTCGGGCTGCGCAATTGACCAGCTGCCATCGGCAGACTGTTCGACCATGAAAATGCTTTCTGCCGCGACGGTCGATAAAACCTGGGGGCTGTGGGTGGTGACTATGAACTGCACCATCGGAAAAGCCTGCTGGAGTGACTGAAGAACATGCTGCTGCCATTGCGGGTGCAGGTGCATATCGACTTCATCGATAAGCACGATTCCCGGGGTTCTGAGATGAGCTTCAGCCTCAAGCTGGGGATTCAGCCTGACAACCCGGTGAGCAAGATCGGCCACGAGACCAACCATGTTGCGAATTCCGTCGCTGAGCAGTTCAACCGGGAGAGTGCCATAAAGATCATGACTGGCGACAACCAGATCTTCTTTAAAATCCCATGCGAGATTATGCCAGCCAACTGGCTTCAGGGCTATATCGACAGCTGCTCTTACCGAGTCGAGTCCCTTTATCGGAAAAGGATTCTTTAGAGCGGGATTGCTGACAACTTCGTCGAAATGTTTTTCGCTGTAGGCATGACGACCAAACCATTCGAAGAAATAACGGTAGTGAGAAGATGAAGAGAGACAGTCGGTGTACCCGCGATGTCTGGCATTCAGGGCCTGAACTTTTGACTTTTTCTGCGAAATTCTGGTATTTGCCCAGAGACGACCAGTGCCATAATAAGCAATAACCGGAAAAACCGGCGAACTTGACTCTTTTTTCTGCGCCCAAAGTTTATTCTGTTTACCGATCTCTTCGGCCAGACCTCGCAGACTCTGCGCTTCGGTTATTGTTGTGCGTGATGATTTTTCGGATTGTCTCTCGCGCGACCACGAGATACAGCGGTCAAAAAAACAGCCGTAAGCTTCGAACCGCACAGGAGTAACCTGCTCCATCTGGCCCAGAGGATTCTGAACAAGCCTGATATCTCGGGCTTCAAAGCCTTTTGAAGTAGGCCTCTCTTCGATAGTGTCGGTAAAAAGTCGCAAGGCAATGGCCACAGCATCTAGAATTGCGGTCTTGCCGCAGCCATTCGGCGCAACGAACACTGACAGGCGATCGTTGAAGCTGATGTTCAATTCTTCAAAACATCTGAAATTAAGCAGTTTCAGGGTCTTTATCGCACAGCGCTCTTGATTGTTCATGGTTTGGTGGCCCTGGAAAGTAGGTCTTCGATTTTAAGATTCTGCGATGTTACCGCCCACCCCGGTTCCTGATCGAACGGCCGGGTTATGTAATACGGACCATCATGAGAATTATCTTCATTTATCAGAACAATGGCAAGAATATATTTTTCGCCCTGATTGCAGGCGCTGATTATTTCGTTGCGGGTTACGGTAATGGTGTCGGCACCCTTCGCGCGGCCCTTGACTTCGATATGTCTGCTTTCAGGCTGTATGCCGTCTGTTTTTGGAGGATATGATGTGATATCCCAGCCACACTTTTCGGCAGAAACATCGACAACCCGGCAACCCTGTTTTTCTTCGGCTACAGTAACGGCCTGCATCGCAATCTTTTCGATGGCTGCCCTGGCGGCAGCATCGGCAGAGAAGGCAGCCGCCGTTTTTGCAGCGGGATCACTGTGACTGGCAATACAGACACGCGGCACTACAAGAGCACAACCAAGAGCTACCGGAGTAGAAGAAACAATATGTCGCATCGAGTTCAGCTCTTTTTTTCGGCTTTCGAGTCGGGCAGCAAGCTCATCGACTGTGCGTCTCGCGTTCTCTATCGACAATCGCAAATCTTTTCCCGCCGCCTGATCTTCTTTAAGCTTCATCCAGCGGTCAGTCCAAAAATCAATTTCCTTCTGGAGACGTTCATTAACAGCTGCCAGTGTTTTTTCGACGTGGGCAATTCGCCGGCCGGCCACCTCGGAATAATGCTCGGGAACCAGTCGGCTGGTCGCCAGTTCAAGCGCTTTGTGTTCAAGATTGGCATTAAGCCATGGAGCCTGCGCAATTTCCTTTAAAATCGGGAGGTCTTCGGGTTCGGGCGGGGTGAGGTCAAGGTGGGGTGCCCAACCGGCGAACTCGGCCGCGCCGTTCTGATAAACCCTGATAAACTGCAGGCGTTTTGACAATACCTGGTCAGCGCCAGACCGGATTTCGTGCGTGAGCATCATCAGCAACCAGGGCTCTGTGTGCCCGTAAGCATTGTCGACGAGGATTGCGCCCTGCCGCAGCAGATTGCCATACTGTTCAAGAATAATGTCGGTCAGCGAAAGCATCAACGGGTGGCCCGGATGCAGAAGTGCTGCGACAGCGAGGCCAGGCTTATAAAGAGGCTTTACGGCCTCACGGGTGAAACAGATTCTCTCGTAGCGTTTTAGAACCGGCACCTGTTCGCGCTGGTTTCTGCCGGTAATCATGCGGTCGCGGTCTCTGATCGCAGCAGGCACATGGTTAATTTCGAAGCGGCCGGCTTCGCGGTCGTGAATGCTGCCACCCAGGGTCGAAAAAGCTTTCATGAAGAAAGATCTGACAAAAAAAGGCTGCAGTCGGCGGGCTTCTGCCTTTTCCATTTCTTCTTTAACGGCGAAAAGACGTTCGGGGCTCATGGATTCCTGGGCAAGGGCGTTGCGCTCAAGGATGCTGCAGAGATGCTCGTGATTCATTACCTTGTTGATACGGGTTTCGAGAAACTGACGTCTTTCGGGGTGATCGCCATAGCGAATGGCCTCAATAAGCAGGTCTTTAAGACTGACTCCCTCAAAAACTTCGCCGAGAATGTCGAATACCCGGCCCTTTAATGCTTCGCTTTCAATTTCGAGTTTTTTCAGGAGCTTGTGATAAACTTCGCCTTCGCGCGTTTCGTTAGCGACGAGGTTCCAGAGATGACAAACTTCCTGCTGGCCGATGCGGTGAATACGCCCGAATCTTTGTTCAAGGCGGTTCGGGTTCCAGGGCAGGTCATAGTTAACCATGAGATTGGCATTCTGCAGGTTTACACCTTCGCCGGCCGCGTCGGTCGCGATAAGAATGCGAACTTCGGGATCACAGCGAAACTGTTCCTGAATGCTGGTGCGCTCATCTCGCCTTGTGCCACCATGAATAGTGACGACCTGGCGATCATCACCAATCACTCCGGCGATTTTGCGATGCAGGTAGTTTAAGGTATCGCGATGCTCTGAGAATATGATCAGCTTGCGGCGGCGGCCTTCGGAATCGAGCATTTCGGGAGAGTGCTGCAGTATTCGGGAAAGCTCATCCCATTTGCGGTCAAGACCGGAAGCAACAACTTCGGCTGCCTGTTTTTCGAGCTGGGCAAGAATTTCGATTTCGATTTCGAGTTCTGCGACAGTGCGGGCAGCTGTGGCCTGATCTACCAGGGTTTCTTCAAGGGTTTCCTGTTCTTCGGCGTTGAGGTCATCGTCATCTTCGGGGATTTCTGCACTGACGGAATTGAGATAGTTCTGGCCCCGGACACCGATTCTTTCTTCGCGCAGACGACTTTCGAGCCGTTCACGGCGGCGGCGCAGCGACTGGAAAATTGCCTCAGGACTTGACGCCAGACGTCTCTGCAGGGCAGTAAGCGCAAACCCGACCGAACCTCTTCTGGCGCCATCAAGGCTGTCAGCCTTCCCCATTTCAGTTTTAACATAGGTGGTAACGGCGTGGTAAAGTGCGTTTTCGATATCTGAAAGCACAAAGTTAACCGTGTAAGCCCTGCGTTCTGGGAATAGAGGACGGCCGTCGAACCGATACATCTCTTCTTTTACCATGCGGCGCATAAGATCGCTGCAATCAACCTTATGAACGCCATCACGGAATTTGCCATAAAAGCGGTCGGTATCGAGAAGCGAAAGGAAAAGCTGAAAGTCTTCTTCTTTGCCGTTATGCGGGGTTGCGGTCATCAGCAGCAGGTGGCGGGTATGTGCGCCCAGTCTCTCGGCGAAGTTGAAGCGTCTGGTGCGCTTGATCTCCTGGCCAAAGAAGTGGGCGGAAAGTTTGTGGGCTTCGTCGAATACCACGAGATCCCAGTTGGTGGCGCACAGCTTTATCTGATCTTCTTCACTGCGTGACATCTGGTCAAGCCTGACGATCAGCTGGTCGTAATCGTCGAACGGGTTACCGGAAGGCGAAGTAACTGCGAGCTCGCGGGAGAAAACACGAAATTCTAGGCCAAACTTCTGATACATTTCGTCGCGCCATTGTTCGACCAGACTACCTGGAGCGACGATCAAAATTCGCCGGGCGTCGGCCCGCATAAGCAGCTCGCGGATATAAAGACCTGCCATGATAGTTTTGCCGGCGCCAGGATCATCGGCAAGAACGAAGCGCAGTGGCAGCCGCGGCAACATGGATTCATAAACGGCAGTTATCTGATGTGGAAGCGGATCGACATTCGAAGCATGAACTGCCATCATCGGATCGAACAAAAAGGCAAGGTCGATGCGTTTTGCTTCGACCGCCAGTTTAAAGTTATCGGCATCACCGGAAAAAGACCAGGGGCGCTCGATCAAGGCTACGGAAATGTTAGCTTCATCGCTGCGAGCAACCAGACGCTCGCGAATAGAACCGTCGGGCAGCCGGTAGATTACCTGTACACTGAAATCGCCAATGGGGATGGCGGTAATGACGGTTACGACTGCTGCCGGTTCTATGCCGGTCAGGGATTGCCCGGTGGTGATCTGTTCAATGTTCATGGCTGTAATTTGTTTGACCAGAGCGAGCGTGCGAACCTGAGCTTCTTCATGAACCTGAGCGGATCGACCAGAAATCGAGACCCTCGGGTACAAAGCCAAACTGGTTTATGGCTATCCTCCCATTTGATTTGTCAATAACTTTACTACCAGCACACGGTTCTGACAACAATAAAAAACGCTATATGGGTTGCTGACTTCTTTTAAAAGTAATCCTGCAATTTATCAGCGAAACTTAAAGACTTTGCGGGCATTGGCCAATCCTGATGAAGCTTTTGCGAACAATGGCAGCAACGCATTCGCTCAATGGCTTAAATTCCTTATTCCACATTTTAGAATAATCAGAATTGAGAAATAAAGCTGGAGGTTCTTTTTGATACAGGTGCAAAAACAGAAAATCAAATGCGACATGCTCCCCAGAATATTTTGTCAGGGTCTCTCCGCCCCATTTCCCCAGGTGCCGCTGCAAACCGAAAAAGGCTGCGAAATTATCATTATCTGAATCATGCAGAATCAGACTTTCAACCACAGGTGTAATCAGCTTCGACAAGCCTGCGCCTGAATTGACTGGTGAAGATATACCGGCAGCAACTTCATATTCATACCCGAGAAACCTGAGAGCGCAGACATCTTGTGCCTCCCTTACCGTCTCAGAAGCAAAGTATGGCTTTGCAGAGTTTGCTTGAACGGGAGTCAGCAGCTGCATCTGAAAATCACTGCAGTCCTTACTCTTAGCTATATCGACAGGTCTCTCGCCTTTGCCTGTCCGTAGCGACAGTGAGGCACCAAACATAAGCAGATGATGGATAACTTCGACAGGAGCCTTGCCGTGCGCAGCCTGGTGCATTACGGTATAGCCTGATTTGCCATTCGGGCGCGTAGAATTTACAAGTTCAGGGTGTTCAATTAAAAGCTGCAGCACTTTTTGCCAGTCGTAAGCTTTGGCTGCATCAGCAATCTGTCTGGCGAGTGCTTCATCTTTCGCAGCAACTCTGTTTTTGATCTGGCTATCTTTTTTCATATCTGTTCTGAAACTATGTTCAAACACCTATTTAGATTCTAGTCATTGCTGACTGAAACTACATGCCTGGTGAATCATATTTTATCTCATATCAGTTAGATGGCCTCAAAGGGAGAGCTCTTCATTTAAACACTCTTAAAAATTCTACCAAGATATTGCTGTATGTCGCTATCTGACGGCCCCTGCGGATGGTCGACCAGCATCTCTGCGCAAAACCACTGGAGCCATTCATAGCTTATCTCGCATATGACTGCACAGCGCTTTTGGCGAGTTTGAGCATCGTCGAGCATTTCGCCAATCAAGAAAATTTCAGATCGCGAAATTATCCTGAGGCCAACCTGAAAATCCTGGCATCCTTCGGCATATAAGGTATTTTGGAACGTTATCTGGAGAACACCTCTTCCGGTTTTCTTTGGCTTTACTGCATGCATCAGAATTGGCGAAAAATAAGGCATATACACTGATACATAGCCCGGCAGCATCTGCCATCCATACCATTTTCCTGTTTTCAATGTAAGTAACTGCTCATCCATACTCATAAAGACTATCACTCACTCCAGCAGAGATATTATAATGCATCTTAATTGCTGCTCTGGATTATAGCGCAGAGGCCGGGTATTCACAACGTCCCGAGAAGCCAGACTCCTTTACCATAAAATAAAGCGCCCACCGGCAGTTTTTATGCTTTCGGCGGGCGCTTGTAGAAAGCAACAGCCTGAAAATGCCTGCCTGAACACTATGAAAGATACCACCCTAAATTTCTCGAAAATATGGCATGCGAACAGAGAGCATTATACTTCGATCAGCTCAAGTTCACGAAAGATCGGGGCAATGACAGGGTTACGTATCTGCGAAACACCCGCTTTCGATGTCTTATTTTTTATCATTTTTATCGACTTTCCAGGGGTTGAATAATGGGATATTGCAACCCTGAAAATCGCTTTCATTCCTTGTTACCAGAACAAGATTGTGAGTTCTGGCAATTGATGCTAGTAGGCCGTCAATAGTCGGAAAAGAAAGACCATTTTTTTCCGCATAACCTTGCATTTCTCCCCAATTTTCAGAAACGGTTAAATCAACCGGGAGAATCCTGTCTTTATAGTCTTCAATCAAGGTGTTTAGCCACTCAGAAAGATTTGCTTTTTTCTTGGAACTAGGCAGTTTTGCAATACCTTTTCTAATTTCGCCAATGGTTAAAACACTTAAATACAATCTATCTGAAGGGGTATCCATCAGCCATTCCAGGAGCAACTTATTCGGACAGGGCTTTACAATCTCTGAAATAACGCAGGTATCTAAAAGATATTTCAAAGGTCAATTCTCCTTGGAAAATCTTTATTGCGGGTAAGATCCAACTCTAAGCTTGTCTTTGGGCAAGATAGCAGGAAATCT
>DAOPYA010000151.1:6380-9781 GCA_035352635.1 Candidatus Rifleibacterium sp. | reverse complement strand
CCCAAAGGCCTGTACCTCGTAAAGGTTTCTTCCCCCGAAGGCCCGGTAATTCTGGCGGTGGCGGTTCTGGCCATAATTTTTACTTCGCCGGTCGGGCTGATCGCCATCAGAATCGCGACCCGAAGCTACCTGCGCGAAATTGAGGCTAATAAATAAGGCGGCTGCGGATCAGGGCGTATAGTTTGTCCTGGCCAGGCTTGTTGAACGGCGATTCATGCACGAAAGCCAGGCGATTGAAGCGGTCGATGCCGACGATGGTCGGTATGTCATACTCGATGCTCAGGCTTCGCCCGATCAGCGAATGCTCGTCTATAGCGACCGGCACCGCGGTTTTGTAATCTTTGAAGAGATCTTCGATGCGTTTTCGGTGGTCGGCAAATTCGGTGCTGCTCGGGTTGAAAACCCAGATGACATCGGCAACAAACAGGTAACGCATGCTGATATGATCGGCCCATTTGCGCAAATCGTGGCGCAGCGCCCAGCTGCCGGTGATGATGATCATGGCCTTATTCGGAAACGGGCGGTTGGTCCAGGTTCGGCCTTCGAGGTCGATGATTTCGAATGGGGTGAAAGTCGCGCCAATCGGCACTTTGCGAACGTAAAACGGGGGGTAGGGCTTCTCTTTGGTGCTCTGCGCGAAAGCACCAGTTAACCCGAACAACAGCAGCAGAGTGGTGGTCAGAATAATTCGCTTCATAACGGCCAGCTTAGCAGAGCCGAACCGGTTACGCAACCCAGTGCCCTGCAAAACGGCAATCGCACCTCTGGCAATAAAAAGAGTCGGGTGAATTTTACGGGCGGGTGGGTTTATGGTAAATTGTCAACCGGTATCGTGCCGGGACAGCAATTCTCGGTCAAAAGCTATAGATTTCTATATTGAAATTGCGAGGCGAGAAGACGGGATTGCTTTTTCGGAAGCTTGTGAGCGAAGCGAATCGCTGGAGAAAAAGCAACCCGGCTGATAGGCCGAAGCTGCCACTTTTAAAAGACAACCTGTTAAAATAAGTGGTTTTTAATGCGAGTTACAAAACTCACCTGGAATTGCTGGTGCCGGGAAGCAGTTGCGGCGGCGACTTCTTCGACTTCATTGAGGGTTGGCATAAGGGGGTTTTATGGATGAAACAACTATAAATGCTGATGGAGGCGTTGAATTGCAGCGCCTGCGCAACAGTTCAGAGAAGCCGGCGCGGCGTTCATGTTTTTCGTGGCTTTTCGGGCTTTTCTGTTCGACAGGTTTTATTTTGGCCGGGCTGGTGGTTGCCCTGGCACTGTTTCTGCTGAAAGCGCCCCGCGATGAGGCGTTGATCGGTGCCGGCTTTTTTCTGTTTGCCTTTATCATGCAACGACGTGCCTCCCGCCAGGGCTGTATCATGCCTTTCGTCATATTTTTTGTTTTCGTTCTTTGTGAATCTGGCCTGATCGGGGTTCTGGTCTACCAGACCGGCGCGTATAAAAATATTGACCCGGTTAAAATTCGCACAACCATTGAGCGTGAGGCTCCAGAGGCATACATAATCGCGCAGAAACTTCTAACTACTTCGCAGGAACAGGCCTCGCGACTGCTCGATACGGCGGCTGATGCGATCAAGACTGCTTTTAACGGCAGTAATGCCGGTTCAGAAGATCAGAACCTCGCAGCCCTCGAAGCTGCCTTCAAAGAAAACCCGGGTGACCCGGCCAGCGTTCTTGCCTATGCCAACGCCTGCTTTGCCCGGGAAGACCTTTTTTCGGTGCGCATGGCGATTTCGCTTTATGAGGCCCTTGCTGAAACAGAAACCAGCGATTTTTGTCTTGAACGCCTTGCCCATGGCTATTTGCGCATTTTTCGTGCCGATCTGGCTTTTGCCACGGCGGCACGGCGCCTGAGACTGCCCTATGCGAATCCGGCACTGGTCGCCCGGCAGATTGCTTTCATTGCCGTAGAGAGCGGCAGCCTCGGGCGTGGCATTCTTGAACTCGAGAATCTGCTTAAAACTGACCCGGTTGATATTGAAGAAGTGCAACTGCTGCTCGCGGCTCTTTATAACGATGTCGGCGAAAAAGATTTGAGTCTGCGGCTTCTTGACCGGCTGATTGCCGAAACCCCGGAAGGCATGCCTGTAGTAGCCCAGGCTGCCGCCCTGAGAAAACAGGTGAAAGAAAACTGAAATGAAAAAAACGAAAATTGGCGCAATTATGGGTTTGCTGTTTTTTGCCCTGGTGCCGGGTTCGCTGCCATTGCTCGCCGAGGTGGGTCTGGCCGAAATCATTGCCAATGCCCGGGCAGTGGCGGCCGGCACTGCCACTGAAAAGCAGCAGTTGATCGCGTTTGTGCACAACAAGGAAATTAACCTGCTGGCGCTTGATGACAGTGTGATTTCGCCTGAGGTGTACCACAAAAATCAGCAGGCATTTGTGGAACGGGCCGAAGAATACGCGGTCAGGGCTGCCAAAAAGGAAGGCATGCAAATAGCGGTCAAGAAAAATGACAAGCCAAGACCCGGCACTGATACTGATATTCAACTGCTCAGCGATACGACAATTACGCCTGAACAGGCTGTTAAGGCCCGCAAAAATTTTAACGAACTGGTTAATGACGACCTGAAAAAGTTTGACTACCGTGAAGCCGTCGGTAACAATCATGCAAAAAACACCCAGGTAGATATGATGGCTACCCCTGAACAGATGACCGACGAAGGGTTTTCCAGGCATTCTGGTGAATTGAACGAAGATGGTGGCGTCATGTACACCGACAAAAAATCGGTTAAAGTTCAGCAGGCTGTCGATGAAAACTTCAAGGGCACAACCTTTTCTGACGACGAAGCTTTGGCATACCAGAAAGAAATGCTCAAAAATGCAGACAAAATGGCTGATCATGCCGAAAAGCTCAAACAATCGCGGGCCGACGTGACTGACCCCGCTAAAAAGTCTCTGGTTGATAATGAAATTCGTATCTGTGAAGCAAAACAGGCTAAATATCTGGCTCGCAGCGGTGAGGTTTCGGGTTACATCGAGCAAAATGCCCGGCGGCAAAAAGAAAAATTCGCAACGATTGGTGCTGATGGCGATGCATCAACCCTCGAAACCGAAAGCAAATACTCGGAAAAATCGAACCAGCAATTAAAAGATGCGCAGGCACGCGATTCTGCCACGAAAACGAAACGGGCAGAAGCCCTGGTCGGGGCACAAAATAAGCATCTGGCCGAGAAGTCGGTGCGCAATTTTTCCATTGCGGTTGCTGAAGGGGCAACGGTCAGCAAAAAGCCGGGCGAAGCCGCAAAGTTTATTGCCGACGGAGCAAGCAGTCTGACTGCCAACCAGAAGAACCAGCTGTGCCAGGATCTCGAAATCAGGTTTGGCGGCGATAGCGAGCTGGTAAAAAACGTGCGTGCCGAGATTAAAAAGACGGGCAGCGCGGCCAG
>DAOPYA010000151.1:0-6280 GCA_035352635.1 Candidatus Rifleibacterium sp. | reverse complement strand
GCGAGCTGGTAAAAAACGTGCGTGCCGAGATTAAAAAGACGGGCAGCGCGGCCAGTGCCGGTCGCAGCACCCGTTTTGCCGGCAGCGCGGCTTTCGGGCTCGGCCTGGTGAATACGGTGCTGAATGTTAAAAACAGCCTCGACAGGGGCGATTCGACCGGCAAGATTCTTTATGACATGTCGATTCTGCCGGTCATCGATAATGTGTCGAGTGAGACATCGACCTATACGCTGCAAGAAATCAGACGTTTGCAGCAGAAATACCGCGATGCCGGCGAAGACCCCGATACCCTGGCCAACAAGCTGAAGATCATGGCTGAAGCGACCAGCAAGGGTTTCATTCATGGCACCCTGGTTGGCGGCCTCGATCTGATCAAGAATAACGCGGTGGTGGGCGGTGCTGAGACGGCGATTTTTCTGGCCGGTGAGACTCTTGATACGCAGAATGTTCTCGAAACCACCTTTGCCGAGCTACAGAACCAGAATATGCAACAGAGCGTGCAGAACGCCAGGGCGGTGCAGTATGGCAAGCAGGCTGCCGCCGAGCTGAAGCGACTGGCCGCCGACGCCGCACGACTAAGAGCGCTTCTCGAACAAAATGCCGTCTCGGCAAGACTTTTCAACCGGCAGGCTGCCAAAGATCTCGAAGAACTTCGTTCGATCACGGCCCAGGCTAATGCCGAGCTTGACCCGAACGCGGCGATGGAGTTTTCAAAGACCGAAGCGCGGCTGACCGGGCAACTCACCGCTTCTGGTAATGTGATTTCGGGGGGGCAGCAGCAGGCGGTTTCGGCACTTAATGAGCTTAAGGCCGGCGGCACTGCGGCAGCGGCTGAGAGAACCGCCAATGCCTTGAGTGCTATTGCCGACCAGCAGGGGGGCGAACTTGCCCGAATTCAGACTGAGATATCGCAACTTGCGGGTCTGGCAACGGCGAATGCCGGCGGGGAACCGGGGGAAAACTGGTCTGCCTGCCGTGCCAGACTTGACGAGAGTGCCATCGCTGCTGTTAAAAATGCCGCAATCATGAGGCAGAACGAAGCAACTTTTAAGCAGCTCATCGCCAATTTCACGACCCTGAAGCAACGGGTCGAAACTGCGGGCGCTCTTTTTGCCGATAAACGCCAGAGTAATGAGGGCGACTGGCTGACGGTTAAATCAGAAGTACGCATGGTTGCTTACCCTGATGGCAGTCTGCCCGAGAATTTCGCCGCCGAAGTCGGCACCCTCGAACGGGTGCCCGAACAGATCAGAGGCACTCTGACCACCCTAAAAGCCCCGGCCGCTGCCACCGATAAACCTGCAGGCAGCATTGCCGCCCTGATTCATGAAGCAGTGAGCAGGCTCAAACATCTGCACGAGATGCGTGTTAAATCGCTGCATGAATTAAGGCTGTTGATTGAACAGTTGCGGGCTGCGGCGGCGCAAAGCATTGCCGAAGCGGGCAAAACAGGTGAGAATGTGCTGCCCTGCGGGCACAAGCCCGGCGACCCGGCCTGCGGCACCTCAAAGTGCCGCATGATCTGCCAGGATGCGGGAGTTATCGTTGACTGGCCGGTATTTGGCAGCGACAAAAAAGAGCCGACGCCGAAGCAGCGCAGTGGAGGCATTAACCTTAAAAGCTCTTCTGTTTCGACTGGCCGTTAATAATGGGCGGCGCAACCCTGACGACAAAGAATTCAATTATATCCTGAGCGAAGATTGATTATGATGATTATCCGAAAACTATGGCCGGCAGATGCTTTATCGCGTTGCCGCCAGCAAGGTAACAAAACATGAAATACAACTACCCGCTGACGCGTGAACAGACTCTTGAGCTGATCGCCCGGCACCCGACCCCTTTTCATCTCTATGACGAACAGATGATACGCGATAACGCCAGTCGTCTGCGGAGCGTTTTTGCCTGGATGCCCGGCTTTATCAACTATTTTGCTGTTAAGGCCCTGCCGAACCCGTTTATTTTAAAGGTTCTCAAAGAATGCGGCATGGGCGCTGACTGCAGTTCGCTCGCTGAACTGATGCTGGCCGAACAGGCTGGCATTCTGGGCGAGAACATCATGTTTTCGTCGAACAACACGCCGGCCGAAGAGTTCATGCTCGCCCGAAAGCTGCGTGCCATCATCAACCTCGACGACCTGAGTCATATCGATTACCTCGAAAAGTCGGCAGGGCTGCCCGAACTGCTCAGTTTCAGGTATAACCCCGGGCCTCTTAAGGCGGGCAACGCGATCATCGGCCAGCCCGAAGAGGCAAAATACGGGCTGACCGGCACTCAACTCATCGAAGCCTTCCGCATTGCCAGGCAGAGGGGCGTCAAAAGGTTTGGTCTGCATACCATGCTGGCCTCGAATGAACTCAACGAAGACTACCACGTTGCCACGGCAAAGATGCTCTTCGAAATGGTGGTCGAAATAAACCACCAGACTGGCATTCAGATTGAATTCGTCGATCTTGGCGGCGGGTATGGCGTGCCCTACCGCCCCGAACAGGAAGAACTCGACCTTGAGAAGATTTCTCAGGGTATCAGGCGCGAATATGACCACCTGATCGTCGCGAACGGTCTGGCGCCGCTCAAAATCTGCATGGAAAACGGCCGCATGGTGACTGGGCCTTTCGGCTGGCTGGTTACCCGGGTCAGGCACCTGAAGCATATTTATCGCGACTATGTGGGCCTTGATGCCAGCATGGCAGATCTGATGCGGCCCGGCATTTATGGGGCTTACCACCACATTACCGTTCCGGGCAAAGAAACGCAGCCGCACGATCATAAATATGATGTGACCGGTTCGCTGTGCGAGAATAACGATAAATTCGCGATCGGCCGAATGTTGCCGCCCATAGAGGTTGGCGATATTGTGGTTATTCACACGACCGGTGCGCACGGGCACGCGATGGGCTTCAACTACAACGGCCAGTTGCGTTCTGCTGAACTGCTGCGCCGTAGCAGCGGTGAGATCAGCATGATCCGTCGCGCCGAAAGCATTAATGATTATTTTGCCACTCTTGACTTCTCAGCTCTGAAAAACTTTTTACCCTGACCGAACATTCATAAACGAGGTTACAGCATGACTATTCGCATCGGTATCGTTGGTTACGGCAACATTGGCCGCGGCGTTGAGAACGCGGTGGCGCAGAACCCCGACCTGCAGGTCGTCGCGATTTTTACCCGCCGGCCACCGGATACCATTATTCCGCTGAAAATGGGCGTTAAAGTGGTGCCGCTTGCCGAAGTCGAATCCTGGAAGGGCGCCATCGATGTTATGATCCTCTGCGGCGGCAGTGCCACCGATCTGCCTGAGCAGACGCCCGAACTTGCGCAGTGGTTCAATGTGGTCGACAGTTTCGACACGCATGCCCGTATTCCTGAGCATTTCGCGGCGGTCGATGCGGCAGCCCGTCGGGGCGGTCATCTTGGCATTATTTCAGTCGGCTGGGACCCAGGCCTCTTTTCGCTGAACCGCCTGATTTTGCAGGCGGTGCTGCCCGAAGGCCATACCTGGACATTCTGGGGCAAAGGGGTCAGCCAGGGGCATTCAGATGCGATCAGGCGCGTCAAAGGTGTCAAAGATGCCCGGCAATACACCATACCCGTAGAAACCGCCATGGCGCGGGTGCGGGCCGGCGAAAACCCTGAACTGACCACCCGCGAAAAGCACCTGCGGCATTGCTACGTCGTCGCTGAAGAAGGGGCTGATCTCGCCCGCATAAGCCATGAAATTAAAAGCATGCCGAACTATTTTGCCGACAACGACACCACCGTTGAGTTTATCAGTGAAGAAGAGTTGCAGCGCACACATGCCGGCATTCCGCATGGCGGCGCGGTTATTCATACTGGCGTTACGGGTGCCAATAAAGAGCATAAGCATGTCGCCGAGTTCAGCCTCAAACTCGACTCAAACCCTGAATTCACGGCCGGGGTGCTGGTTGCCTACGCCAGGGCGGCGCATCGCCTCGCTGCCACCGGAAAAACCGGCTGCCTGACCGTTCTCGATGTCGCGCCAGCACTGCTCGATGCCCGCACTGGCGATGAATTGCGGCGTTCACTGCTCTGAACTGCCAATGCCTTGTTTCTGCGAGATTCTGAAGAGCAAACTGAAGGCTTGCTAATGGCAACTTTTATAGTATACTTGGCCAATATAGCCCGGCGACCTCTGAGGTTTTGACCGGGTAACGAGCTGTCAGTCTTCTGCAAATGCTTTTAAAAGACGAATGGCAATTCATCAACAGGAGAAATGGTGTGAAGAAAGAAAACGTAAAGATCGCGATCTGGGGTTTTGGTGCCATGGGCAGTGGTATGGCCGAAGTTTTGCTGCGCAAAAAAGGCGTTGATATCGTCGGAGTTTGTGATATCCACCCCAACCGCGTTGGCAAGAGCATGTTCGAAGTTCTTGGCATGCCGAAGGGCAAGCATAAAGACGTCACCATTCAGGGCGATATCACCAAGGTTATCAGCAAAAAATCAGTTGACCTGGTTCTGCTGGCCACCGACAGTTTTACCGCAAAAGCCTTCGAAAAAATCAAACTGATCGTTGAACTCGGCATTAACGTCATTACCACTGCCGAAGAAATGGCTTACCCGAAAGCGAAAGAACCCAAACTCTCAGCCGAAATGGATCGCCTGGCCAAAGCCAATGGCGTCAGCATTCTGGGCACCGGCATCAACCCGGGCCTGATAATGGATCTTCTCGTAGTTCTGATGACTGGCGCCTGCACAGACGTTGAATATGTTAAGGCAGAACGGGTTAACAGCCTTTCACCGTTTGGCCCGGCCGTCATGGAAGAACAGGGCGTAGGTATCACCCTCGACGAATTCAAAAAACAGGCAAAATCGGGGCATCTCGCCGGCCACGTTGGCTTTAACGAATCAGTCAGCATGATCTGCGACGCCATCGGCTGGAAACTCGACAAAGCCGTTGAACAGACCATGGACCCGATCGTTTCGAAGGTGCTGCGCAAGACAAAATACGCCGAAGTCAAACCGGGCAACGTTGCCGGTTGCACCATGAAGGGCTTTGGTTATGTAAACGGCAAACTCGCCGTCGAAATGATTCACCCCCAGCAGATCGAACCCGAACTTGAAGGCACCGATACCGGCGATTACGTCGTTATCAAGGGCACCCCGAACGTCAATCTGTCGAACAAACCCGAGATCCCTGGCGGCATCGGCACAATCGCGATGTGCATCAATATGATTCCGCAGGTTATCAACGCCAGACCAGGGCTGCATACCATGCTCGATCTGCCGGTTCCGCGGGCGATCATGGGCGACATGCGCGAACAGATTCACGAATAACTGACTGCAGGCGTTTTAGCCGCAAAAAAAAGCTTCGCAGGGGGTAAACCCTTGCGAAGCTTTTTTTAAGGCTGATAGCGGCCGTCTAGTGGCCGAAAAACCGGTCTGACGATGCGATCAGTTCAGAAGTGCCGCGAAACCGGCCAGATTCATTTTAGCGATGTAGGCATCGCAGACTTCGGGCTCGCCCTGGAGCTGAATGTAGAAGAAATGAACTTTGGTGCCGGTGGCTGGCTTGCGTTCTACGTAAACCTGCATGGTTTCTTCGTAGACCTTGCTGGTGTAGGGGCCGAAGAAGAGAACTGTATCAGACTGCACGTCGTCGGTTTTGTCGCGGCGAATCGCGAGACTGGCGCCGGCCGGGGTGGCTATTGCATGGTAAGGGTGAAAATCAGCGCCGTTGGCATTGATCGAGACTGAAAGCTGCATCGATTGTTGTTCGATTTCCTTGCTCATCTTCTGCAGCTTGGCCATGCCGGCATTACCCTGCATGACGGCCTGCATTTTAGCCTGCAGTTCAAGAATTTTTTTCTGATCGCCGGCGGTGGCGGCTTTTTCCATTTCTTCAGAAATTTTGCCGATTTGTTTACTCATATCTTCAAGACCGCTGGCATCGTCAGCAAGCATCTTGCCGGCTTCCATGCTTGCCTGGGTGTTCATGCCGGCGCGATAACTGCATGTGAAGTAGATGGGGATCGGCGAATTTTCGGCACCGACGCCCATTCTGAGCGGAACAGTTATTTCTTCAAGCTTTTTGCTGCAGTCTTTCTGGGGTTCTGGAAGCAGAGAAGTGACTTTGCGAATAGTTTCTTCGTAAAAGGCTTTTTCGGCAGCGGTAATCGGCCTTTCGGCACCACCATCAGCGCTCAGCAGGCTGACGACGAAACAGAAAGCAACAAGCAATAATACTGATCTTTTCATGATTTTCCTCTAAAGTAGTTTGGGTCAGCGCCCAATATACCCCGATCGGCATTGCCGGCCAACCTCT
>DAOPYA010000150.1:0-10031 GCA_035352635.1 Candidatus Rifleibacterium sp. | reverse complement strand
CACCGCTCAGATTAAAGCTCTCAATGCTTCAAAAATAACAAATCTCAACAATATTGCGAACATGTCTTCTGACCAGTTGCGGGCGCTTTCTACCGCTCAGATCAGCAAGCTTGATGCTACTGCCCAGCTTGCCACCATCGGCACTGATAACTTCGCAGCTTTGACCACTGCACAAATTGCTGCCCTGACTACCCTTCAGATTCAGAATCTTACTGCCGGCTCAGATGGTCAGGTCGCTGCACTGACGACCGCCCAGGCCCGTGCTTTGAAAGCATCACAGCTGGTTCAGCTTTCTATTGCCGATATGGAAAATCAGGATCTTGCGGCTTTGACTGCAACGCAGATCAAGGCTTTAAATGCCGCTCAAATTTCTGGTTTAACTGATACCACCGATGGTCAGATTGCTGCTTTGACAACCGCTCAGATTGCTGCTCTTACGACAAATCAGGTTCTGAGTCTTCAGAATTTACAGATTGCCGCTTTGACTACCGACCAGGTCAGGGCTATGACGACTGCGCAGCTGGTAAAACTCTCCACTAACCAGCTTCAGTCAATGGAAGACGGCGACTTTGCCGCATTGTCATCCACGCAGATAAAATCTCTTACCACTTCTCATATTGCTGCTCTGCAGCCCACTCAGATAGCTGCGCTGACCTCAAGCCAGGCAAGCGCGATGACAACTGCTCAGGTCGCTAAACTTGATGTTACAAGTTTGAATACAGATAACCTGGCTTTGTCTGCCTTTACGCCCACCCAGGTCAAGGCTTTAACAGCAACTCAGATTGGTTCTCTTGACCCTGTTACCCAGATACCTGGTCTTACCACAGCTCAGATTGCTGCACTCACCACCAGTCAGATCAGAAATGGTCTGGATGTGACACAGCTCGGTGCGTTAAACACAGATCAGATCGCAGCTCTTACTTCGGCGCAGATTGGTGTCATGACGACTGATCAGATTGCGGCTCTGAACTGGTAAATTAATCAAATTAAAAAGCCTCCGGTTTCTTAATGAACCCGGAGGCTTTTTTGTTGTGTGCCCGGCATGGGCGATAACTCGGCGGTGCAAGTCCGCTACAGGCTTGGCAGCAGGAACTGTTAGCCAAAGGCAAGGGTGTCCACCGTGAGGTGGAATCTGAAGGAAGCCGGAGGCAAACCCTCGGCCCGATGAACAAGAACCGTATATGAGGCATTGCATG
The DNA here is from genome assembly GCA_035352635.1 of Candidatus Rifleibacterium sp. Taxonomy (GTDB): domain Bacteria; phylum Muiribacteriota; class Ozemobacteria; order Ozemobacterales; family Ozemobacteraceae; genus Rifleibacterium. The sequence goes on along the minus strand of DAOPYA010000150.1, from coordinate 8,835 downwards.
ACTGGACGAGCTTGCAACACAAAGCAAAGTCCCATACTGCCCGAGGTCTGCGATGTAAATGCGGCGGGTATATGAGGGAAAAGTTATCGTTCTTACCCGGGGATATCTTGTAGTGGTCGCCGACAAGAGGGATGGTCAGACAACCCACAGCGACATGTGAGGCAGCAATGCCCCACTGATCTACAAGAAGTCAGCAGAGGCCATAGTAAACGCAGCAATGCGCGAAGGGCCGAACAATGGTTAATCTTCGATCGTATGGAAGGCATAATGACGCAACGACTGCCGAATACTGTTCCAACAGGCTACCTCTACAATGATACGGTGGAACCGGAAAGTAACAGAGGAGCGCACAGCGCCGTTATATCCAAAAGCGAAACGAAGATGTGTGCCGGTGCTTTGCTTGAAAGGGTGCTCGACAGAAATAATCTGAATCAAGCATTCAAGCGGGTGAAGCAGAACGGTGGTGGCGCTGGTATTGACGGGATGACAGTCGATCAAATGTTGCCTTATCTGAGAGTGCACGGGAGCAGTCTGCTGGAAGAACTTGCCAGTGGAAAATACCGTCCCCAACCTGTTAAAAGAGTTGAGATTCCGAAACCAGATGGGGGAAAACGACTGCTTGGTGTACCAACGGTAATAGACCGTATGGTTCAGCAGGCACTCGTGCAGGTATTACAACCGATATTCGAGCCAACCTTCTCTGACAGCAGTTTCGGGTTTCGTCCGAGGCGAAGTGCACAGCAGGCGATTAAACGGGCGAAGGAATATTATGAGCAGGGATACTCCAATGTCGTAGACATTGATCTCGCCAGATATTTCGACACCGTAAATCATGATCTGCTGGTCAAAATGGTGAGAGAGCATGTGAAAGACGAACGGGTAATCAACCTGATACGCAAATTCCTTCGGAGCGGCGTTCTAGCTGATGGTCTCGTAAGTCCGACGGAGGAAGGAACCCCGCAAGGCGGCAATCTTTCTCCGTTGCTCAGCAATATTTACCTCACAAGCTTTGACAGACTTCTGGAAAGCAGAAATCATAGGTTCGTGAGGTATGCGGATGACTGTAATATTTACGTCAAAAGTCGGAGAGCTGCTGCCAGAGTGATGACCGGATGTGTCAGATTCCTTGAAGGAAAGCTTAAACTCAAGGTTAATCGGGAAAAGAGCTGTGTCGGAAGCCCTCTAAAACTGAAATTTCTTGGTTTCTCACTGTATAAAACAGGCAAGAAAACAGGAATAAGACCACACCATAAGCCCCTTGAGACCTTCAAAAATAAGGTCAGAGTTATTACCAGCCGCAGAAGAGGAAGAGCGGTCAGCCAGATTCTACAGGAAACAAAGGTTTTCACCACAGGCTGGCTGGGTTACTATGCCATTGCAGATATGAAGGAGCGTATATCCGAACTGAACGAATGGATAAGACGGAGAATACGTCAGTATGTATGGAAGCAATGGAAGAAGATCAGCGCGAAATTCCGAGATCTGAAGCAGCTACGTATTCCTGAAGAGCGGGCATGGATGTGGGCGAACACCAGACTGGGCTACTGGCGAACGGCTGGGAGTCCTGTGCTGACAAGGTCATTAACAAACAAATACCTCGTATCTATCGGATATGATGACATATCAGTCAGATACGAGGCACTGCATCAAAACCATTGAACCGCCGTATACCGAACGGTACGTACGGTGGTGTGAGAGGACAATGGGTGAAATAATCACCCATTTCCTACTCGATTATCAACTTGATTGATAAATATCTATTTCAGGCGATGCAGGAACTTATCTGGTTGTAATAATAAGTTTTTTTGTTAAACAAATTTGTGCCACTTTAAGCTTGTTTGATAATGGTTTGAAAAAATTGTTGCCAGATATTGCTGTTAGTGGAAAGTTCAGGATCGCCAAGTGGGCAGGGCGAAACAAGTGTTACAGGCTTTTGGTTTTTTGCGGCAGCCAGAATGTTTCTTCTATCGATTTCGATACCGTGACTTGGGTTATCTATAAGAACACGCAATTCTGGCAAAGGGTTTGCGACGAAATACGATGAAAAGCTTTTGCGGTATTCTATGAATTCCTGAATTATATCCAAAAGCCATTTGCCGGTCTCACCAAGTGGTTTTCTTGTGAAAAATCTGACACTGGGGAGTATAAAAGGCCAGGATGGAGTTGGGGCAGTTGAATAAGCTACGCAAAGTTGCTGGCAAATATTTAAGCATGCAGTTCGCTGGTTGAATATGTGTAAGAGGTGAATTTTTAATAACCATGCTGAATAGTGTGCCCCGATTGGCTGTTTAAGAATTTCATTCAGCAGAATATCTGCCGTTTGAAGTAAATAAACCCTCTTAGCCGCCCCAAGTGTTTTGTCATGCGCCAGAAGGCATGCTGAAAATGCTTTCAGAAAAGATTCTGGTATTGCGGTTGCATTGTCAGACCATTTTTTTTCACATTCCTGTATATATGGGAAGCTTTTGATCAATTGAAGCCATTCATTTGTCTGGGGCAGGTCTTTGTCCGACAATTCAGCCAGTTTCTCTGTCTTCGCCAACAGGCCGCGACCGGCCAATATATCGATGCAATCAGGTTTGCAGGCAAACAGATTCAAAATGTTATCCTGATTTTGATTATCAAATTCGATGAGGATGTTTATGTCGTTTAACAGGCGATAGATACGGTAGCCAAGTTTCTCAAAAGCTTCGATCAAACCATGGTTGACAGCGTTGCCATGCTTGAGTTCGAACATTACCAGCGGCGATTGTCTTGTGAAGAAGTCTTGACCGCCCTTGAGAATTTTAACTTCTTCCCCTTCCGCATCCAGCTTTACAAAAGAAATCTGGTGGTTTATGGCATTTGTGAGCAAATATTCATCAAGCTTTTCGAGTTTAATAAGTTCGTGGTTGCCTGAATTGCCATAGAGCGAGTTAAGTTCGCTGTTTAACGACGTTGCAATTTCTACTGTTGCGGCCTGGTCTGACAGGCCTGCCTCTACCAGCGTAATTCTGTCTGTGAAACCATTGATTTCTATACTTTTCTTCAGCATGCTGCCAGGCTTTTGGGTTGGCTCAAAAGCCCAGATATGACCAGTAGTCAATTTTCTGGCCATGCTGAGCGCATAAACTCCATGATTGGCACCGATATCGAAAGCGTTCATATCTGGAGTCACAAGTTCTCTGACGAAACACATTTCGTCTTCGAACCAGTCTTCCTGTTCGAGAAGAACGTAACTGGTCATTTGCTGTATAGTTGGCTCGACACAAACGGTAACATCACCGGCAATTTTAACCGGCCAAAAAGAATCTGTCTGTTTCATCTTTTTTATCCTGGTGTTAAATAGATAGCTGAAAATATTGGTCTCTTAAAGCTCATATCTAAATTATTCTACAATAAATGCCTCTGACGCTTCGCCGCCCTGATATCGTTGCCACATTATGGTATATGCCTTTTCCAGATTGCGGCAATATGTGTCTGTGTCGAACAGTTTTGCATTGGTGAGATTTTTCTGCAAACGATCTTTAAAGTTTTGCAGAAGATTCGGGTCGTCGGCAATTTTTGTTGCAAGTCTTTCATAATCGTGCAGCGAGGTGGTGACAAGTTCAGGAAGCCCCATCAATTCAAGAAGACTTGCTGCCACTCTTCCTGCAAACGCTCGGCCTCTGCATGTGATGATCGGCAGGCCAGCTCTAAGAACATCGCTGGCAGTTGAATGAGCATTGCAGGGGGTTGTGTCAAGGAATAGATCAGCCATGCGATAGCGTGCCAGATGGTCTTCTATTTTGTCGACACGGGTTGCAAAAATGATACGGGCCGGGTCGATGCCACGGTTTTCGGCTTCCTGACGCAGATTACGTTCTGCAGATTCGTTCAGCTTCATCAGCCAGAGAACGCTGCCTGGTTTGTTTTTCAGCAATCGCATCCAGACGTCAAAAATGGCAGGATTGATCTTATAGTCATGATTGAAAGAGCAGAAAATGAACCCTGTTTCAGGTAAGCCATATTGTTTGCGTGGTGGCGGTGTTTCGGAAATTTTGACCGAAGCATCGGTCGGCAGATAGGTGTCAGGCATGTAAACTACTTTTTCGCTGTAAAACTGTCTCTGGTCTTCGGGTATGATATAGCGATCTGCAATTATGTAGTCTATATAATCGACGCCCATGGTGCTGGAATAGCCGAGGTAATTCACTTGTATCGGCACCGGATGAAAAGCAAAGATATCGGTACGTGAGTCGGCAGTATAACCTGCCATATCGACAAGAATGTCGATTTCCATTGTTCTTATCATTGCTGCAATATCTTTAGATCGCATCGTTCGGACATCAATAAACTTATCAAAGGCAGTGCGCATTCTTTTTTGCAGAAGACTCTGGTCGTCGATGCCCAGAGAAAAGGCTATTATTTCAAAACGGTTTTTATCATGAGCTTCAAAAAGACCGGTGGTTAAATGCCCAACTGGATGTTCGCGCAGGTCGGGCGAGACATAACCGATTCTGATTTTCTGATGATTAAAGATTTCTCCATTCCAGAGAGGTTTTTGCGGCGGGCAATAAAATTGCCCGAAAATTCTGGCGCCCTGAAGATGAATCATGGGGTCATCGGTAATTGCAGTCAGAGGAAGGGTTTGACAGACACGTTTGCCGTTTTTGACGCCTTGCACGACCGCCTCCCGTATTTCATCAAGGCCGTTCCAGTCACATGCGTGCATTTTGGCAAAACCCAGCAGCCCTGCCACGAATTCATACTCGGGGTTAAGCTTAAACAGGCGATCAAAAGTATGAATCGCCAGGTCGTGAAACTTAACGTCTGTAAGCAAAATGCCGCGATTGCACAGTGCTTTTTGGTTGTTTGGGTCTACTTTCAGGAGTTCTTCATAATTCAGCAGGGCATCTTTATGGCGCTTCATTTCAGCCAGCAAGCCACCCCGGTTGGTCATAACCTCAAGATTCCCCGGGTCCAATTGCAGCGCCTTATCATAGCTTTCCAGCGCTTTATCAAAATTTTTCAGGCTCTGAAGGACAATTGCGAGGTTATACCAGAGTGGTGGGAAGGTTGGATTAAGAGCCACTGCCCGTTCGAGGAATTGTAATGCTTTTTCTGGATTTTTGCGATTATGCTCGATACCGCCGAGTGAAAAAAGACTTGCAACATCGTTAGGGCTGCTGGCAAGGATTTCCAGAAAGATTGCCTCGGCTTCGGCTATTTTACCGGCACTTTGCATTTCCAGGGCTGCCGCCAGTCTTTCAGAATAGTTGCTTAAAAGCTGTGGCTGCTGCTGGCTTCTTGCCATACGATTCTGCAGTTCTGCAACAATACCTTCTCTGAGATTACGCGCCTCTTCATAATCTGGTTTTAAAACCATTGCCTGGTTAAGGTGGGCGAGCGATTCCTGGTGTTTTCCAAGTTTCCCGCAGCACAAGCCTAAATTATACCAGAGTTGCGCGAATCCACGGTTTTGTTGCAAAGCACATTCAAAAAATGACAGGGCTTGTGCGAAATCGTTTTTATTAAATGCCTCAACACCGAATGAATACAGTGAAACAAAATCGTGCGGCAGGAGCGAAGTGTGTGAACTCATTCCTGTTGACGCGGCGGTTCTTGCATCTTCAGTCAGTTTATTTGCATACTGTTGTTCGAAATTTGAATTCGTCTGCTTATCGTATTCGTGCAGCAAGAGAAGTGCAAAATCAACTGAATTGTAGACATCATGAAGGATTGTCGCCATTTTAAGCAGTTGTTGTGGCAATAGATGGCTTAAACACGAGATGTCGCGTATAAAGACCACATCAGACCAAAGTTGTTGAGTATCTGAAACATTGAATCCAGGATTCAGGGCCTGTTTTAATGCACGAGTACCATGGCCCATAATTTGGTGCATCATGAAGCCATGCTTGCGCAAAAAAAGCTCCAGCTCAGAAAACAGCGGTTGGTTCTTGTAAAGTGGCACCCAGCTGACTTCAGTTTGAATTACCAGAACATTTTTTAGCAGCTTGTTTTGTGCGCCTTCCAAAGCCTGCAATTCTGCACCCTGTATGTCCATTTTAATATAATCAATTGGGAAGTCTATTTCTTTAATGTCATCAAGGCGTTTTGTTTGGACTTCTTCTACACCAGTTACTGATGTAAGGATGCCAAGATGCTGAAACATGTCGAGAAATGACTGGTTCGGCTCAAAAAGTGAGGCGGTCATGGAATTGCTGGTCATGTAGAATTTCTGCTTGCTGCCATCGCCGATAAAATATGGCAGGAATTGGATGTTGGAATTTTTTCGGGCGAGATTTAGTTTCTCACATTCTGCACTGACCGGTTCAAAGCCGATAACTTTGACTTGCCCCCGATTAGATAACACTGAGTATTCCGGAGGGCTGTCTTCAAGAAGCATGGCCCCGATGTCGAGAATGCCGATTTTTTCGAGGGGTTCATTTCCAGTATTGCTGCTTTTAATAAGGTCGATCAACGAAAACATAAAAACTCCTTCGGGGCTCTTTATACTGCTGTGGCCAAGTTCCCGTAACATGGCAGAATTCACGGGTATGGCGGTAGATCGTGTGTATGGTTGAATTCAGACTGCCGATGTTTGCGGTTACAGAATACTTCAACCCATATCATTTTGCCTAGCCCCCTGTGAAAAAATCATTTCTGTCGGGGTTGCTCAAGCTGACTGCTGAATTAAAACAGCAAATTTAATGGAGGATTCCCATGGATTAGCGCAGTTTGCTTTATCTGCAGCAGTTTTTTTTCATTCTGACTTCGTTGCCGTTGCCGGAGAATTCAAATTCGTCAAACTGGAGCTGGGCAAGCATGATGCCGCGGCCGTGCTCACAGAGAAGGTTTTCGGGGTCGAGTGGATCTGGCAGGTTATTCCAGTCGAAGCCTTCGCCGTCGTCTTTTATATACCATTCGCAGCCCTGATCATTCATTTCGAATTCGACAATTGTCTGTCGGTTGCAGAACGGTTCTGAGTGCAGTCGGTCATTGACGAGATTGCGCCAGGCGCTGCCGCCGGCCTCAAGGGCTTTGCTCTTTTCTTCATAAGTGATGCCAAGGGTGCCATGCTCTATTGCATTGCTCAGAAGTTCTGTAAGCCCCAGCCGCACGCCCATTCTTTCTTTTCTGGCAATGCTGTTGACTGTTTCTGCCAGAAGACGGTCGGCGATCCGGCTGACCAGTTCAGGCTGGTTTGGAAGTTTAAGGCGATAATAACGCTTTTCGAACAGGCCAAGAACCTCCTGGTCTTTTGTTCTGCTGTTCAAAATCTCAGAATATTTTGCCAAAGCAGCTTTTAATACCGAAAACTGCACAGGTTTGACCAGATAATCATTGGCATGCAGCTGCAGTGCCTTAACGGTATACTCTGCTGAATCCATGGCAGTCGTCATGATGATTATGGCATCATCTGATTTGCGCCGCAGGCGTTCGAGCAGCTCCAGGCCATCTGCCCGGGGCATCTGAATATCAGAAAGCACGATGTCAGGCTCAAACTTGTCAAAGGCTTTGCAGCCGGCTTCGCCATCTTCGGCTTCCTGCACTTCATGCCCAAGGGTTTGCGCCGCTTTGACCATATATTTACGTGTGCCTGGATCGTCTTCAACAATAAGAATTTTCATTTGTGTCCTCTCAATTTGCTTAAGGTTAGCTTTTATCACTCAAAAAACAAAGATGGAGATGCCAGACTCTGCCTTGGAGGAGAAATGGTTTTGCCAGGCAGTTGCCCTTCATAGCTTGGTAGATTAACTGCAATTACGGTTGATTTTTCATCAATGATCTCGAGAGATATTGTTCCAAAAAGAGCTTTGGCCATCAGTTTTGCAGAATAGGCTCCCAGACCGGTGCCGCCTTTTTTACCCAGAGTAACGAATTTGCAAAAAAAAGTGCTGCGAATCTCGCTGGGTACCACACCGGAGTTTTGAATGCGAATTTCTGCCCAGGGGCAAAAATGCATGCTGACATTTACAGGAGACTCATTTGGTGTGGCTTCCCATGCGTTTTTCAACAGGTTGGTAAACATTGTGTAGAGAAGCCCTTCTTCGCCAGAAACCATGAAATGTTCGGGAGCTTCGTTGCTGCCATGGTTGGCATGAAGTTCCAGGGGGGAATTTTTGTTTCGCCACAATGACTCCTGCTCGCGGGCAATGTTGCGAAAAACTTTAATCAGATCAACCGGCTGGGGCGTTAAATGGTATGTCCCAGCTTCAATGCGGAAAAGATCAAGGGACTGATTGATCATATTTAACAGCCGTAAACCAGAGCTGCGAATGGTAGAAAGGGCCTCGCGCTGTTCCCGGGTTATGGTTGGGTCCATGAGCAACAGCTCAGAAAAGCCAAGAATCGGGGAAAGTGAACCCTTCAAATCATGTCTGCCAATGCGTTCAATGTCTTCGAGCAGTTTTAAATATGACTTCAGGGTTTCGTTATGCTGCTCAAGATCGGCTTGGGCTTTTCGCAGCGCCAGGTGGGCCTTTACTCTAGCTCGCACCAGGGCGGGGCTGAAAGGTTTGGTAATGTAATCAACTGCCCCGATATCGAATCCTTTGATTTCATCGCCTTCCTTATCTTTGCCGGTAACAAAGATGATGGGAATCGCTGCAAATTTTTGTATCATCTTGATCTGACGGCAGACTTCGTAGCCATTCAGTAGTGGCATTTCGATATCAAGCAAAATTAGGTCAATAGATTCGCTGTGAACCATTTCCACCGCTTTCTGGCCATTGGTCGCGACCTTCAGGACAGCCTGACCGGACAGGATATTGCCCAGGATTTCAATGTTTTGCGGTTCATCATCGACTATCATTATCACTGGTTTGTTTTCTGGTTCAAGCATCGCTTGCTCCCTTCGGTTTTGCTTCTTCA
>DAOPYA010000149.1:0-10148 GCA_035352635.1 Candidatus Rifleibacterium sp. | reverse complement strand
GACGGCAATATCTCAAGCCCGTATTCATGGCGCACCTCTTCGGCGTTGGCGTAGGGGTCATAAATGCAAGATTCAACGTCATATTCGGCCAGCTCGCTGATAATATCAACAACCTTGGTATTACGAATATCGCCGACATTCTCTTTAAACGTCAGCCCCAGTATCAGCACCTTCGCGCCCTTGACCGCCTTGCCGGCCCTGATCATCTTCTTCACAGTGTTCTCGGCAACAAACTTGCCCATTCCGTCGTTGATGCGGCGCCCCGACAGTATGACTTCCGGGTGATAGCCTGCTTCCTGAGCTTTATAGGTAAGGTAATACGGGTCGACCCCAATGCAGTGCCCACCGACCAGCCCCGGGAAAAACTTCAAAAAGTTCCACTTGGTGCCGGCGGCACGCAGCACCTCGAGCGTATCGATGCCAAGCCGATGGAAAATAATCGACAGCTCATTCATCAGCGCAATATTGACGTCGCGCTGGGTATTTTCGATAACCTTGGCGGCCTCGGCGACCTTGATCGAAGAGGCACGATGCACCCCAGCCTCAAGAATGCTGTCATAAACGGCAGCGACAACATCGAGCGTCTCGGCATCGCAGCCCGACACAATCTTGGTTATGGTCTGCAACCGATGCACATGGTCGCCGGGGTTGATGCGCTCGGGGCTGTAACCGACCCTGAAATCCCTGAGGTATTGCATCCCCGAGTGCTTCTCAAGCAGCGGCACGCACTCATCTTCAGTCACCCCCGGGTAAACCGTCGATTCATAAACGACGACCGCCCCCTTCGGCATATACTTGCCCACCGTGGTCGAACTCAGCACCAGCGGCGTCAGATCAGGCCTCTTGTTGCGATCCACCGGCGTCGGCACCGCCACAATAATAAAGCGGCACTCCCCAATCTTCGCCGGGTCAGCAGTAAATTCAATTTTGCTGCCCTTCAACCCACCCTCCGGCACCTCCCCAGTCGGGTCGATCCCGCTCTTCATCAGCTCGACTTTAGCCTGATTAACATCGAATCCAACCACATCATATTTAAGGGAAAAAGCATGCGCGAGCGGCAGCCCGACATATCCGAGGCCGACCACTGCGATCTTTGCTTTGCGGCTTTTAAGCTTATCAAACAGGGGTTTCATGGTTATCCTCCAGCATTTTTTCAACCAGAATCTTACCGCACAGCGCCTATCATCGCAAGTTCTTTAAAACAAAACAAAAATCTTGCCAAGTACTTTCGAGAGTGCTATGCTTGCCACCGTTCAACTCATGAACATCAACAATAATGAACGACGAAATAACCTACAAACTATTCAAAGCCCTCGAAGAGCACCCGGCAACCAACCAGCGCCATCTGGCCGCCAGCCTCGAAATGAGCCTCGGCAAGCTTAACTATTGCCTCAAAGCCCTGCTCGACAAAGGCCTGGTAAAAGCCGAAAACTTCATGGCCAACCCCAATAAACGCGGCTACCTCTATCAGCTCACTTCCGCCGGCATCCAAGAAAAGGCCCGGGTCACCTGCCGCTTTCTCAAAGCCAAAATCAGCGAATTCGAAAAGCTGAAGTCCGAAATCCAAACCCTTAAAACCGAGGTAGCAACCCAGGAAACTTTTGAATGAAGGGCATCATCCTCGCCGGTGGAGCCGGCACCCGGCTCTACCCCATTACTCTGGTAACCAGCAAGCAATTATTGCCGGTCTACGATAAGCCGATGATCTATTACCCGCTGTCGGTTCTAATGCTTGCTGGCATTCGCGAAATTCTTATTATTTCAACACCAACCGATACCCCGCGCTTCAAAGAATTGCTGGGTGATGGCTCTCAATGGGGCATAACCCTTAACTACGCGGTTCAGCCGAACCCGGGCGGCCTGGCGCAGGCTTTTATTATAGGCGAAGATTTTATAAAAAACGACACCTGCTGCCTTATTCTCGGTGATAATATTTTTTATGGCACCGGGTTTACTCCAATCCTGAAAAAAGCAGCTTCAATTACCGATGGTGCAACTGTTTTTGGTTACCCGGTTAAAGACCCTGAACGCTATGGCGTTGTCGAATTTAACAATGACGGAAAAGTCGTCAGTCTCGAAGAAAAGCCCAAAAAGCCTAAGAGCAATTACGCTGTGCCGGGTTTGTATTTTTACGATAAAAACGTAGTCAGTATTGCCAGAAGCATTAAGCCAAGTGCCCGTGGTGAACTTGAAATTACCGACGTTAACAGGGAATACCTCAGCGCGGGCAAGTTGCACGTTCAGTTGCTTGGGCGCGGTTTCGCATGGCTTGACACCGGAACCTACGACAGCCTGATCGACGCTGGCCAGTTTGTTCAGACAATTGAACAGCGCCAGGGCTTCAAAATAGCTTGTCTTGAAGAAATCGCCTATCTGAACAAATGGATTTATGAAGAGCAGTTGATGCAAGCCGCAGAGTTTTATAAAAATTCAAGTTACGGCGAGTATCTTCGCGATTTAAGGAAGTAAAATGTGATTAACGTTACAAAGGCATACTTGCCAGATAAAGATAAGCTCTTTCGATATATTGATAAAATTTATGAATCAGCCTGGTTAACCAATAATGGTCAGTTCTGCCAGGAATTAGAAGCCCGACTAAAAGAACACCTTGGTGTCAGAAACTTGATTCTTGTTTCTAACGGCACATTGGCCTTGCAGGTTGCCTTTAAGGCCTTGGGCCTTTCAGGTAGTGTCGTTACCACTCCTTTTAGTTTTGTCGCAACCGCCAGTTCTTTATTGTGGGAAGGTATTAAACCCATTTTTGCAGATATTGATTCAGAGACCTGGAACCTCAATCCTGATAACATTGAGCCTGCAATCCAACCTGACACCACCGCCATTGTACCTGTGCATGTGTTCGGCAATCCATGTGAAGTTGAAAAGATTGATGAAATTGCTAAAAGGCGTGGCCTGAAGGTTGTTTACGATGGCGCTCATGCTTTTGGCGTAAAATACAAGGGTGAATCTGTATTGAACTGGGGCGACATCACCACTTTGAGTTTTCATGCCACCAAATTGTTTCACACAATCGAAGGTGGGGCAATAATAACCTCTGATGACGATTTCGCCAAAAAAATAAGGCTGCTGATCAATTTTGGCATTACTGGCCCAGAAACAATCGAATGTGTTGGCATAAATTGCAAAATGAATGAGTTCCAAGCTGCGATGGGCCTTTGTGTGCTTGCCGAAATTGAGAATATAGGACTTGCCCGGAAAAAGGTTTGGGACAATTATCGCGATCATTTACCAACAAGCCTTCAATTTCAGGAATGGAATAAAAACGGTTCGCAGAATTTTCATTATTTTCCCGTTTTATTTAATAGCGAGGTTGAATTGATAAAAATTCAGAGTGAACTTAAAGCAAATGGCATTGTACCTAGGCGATACTTTTATCCTTCGCTAGATACTTTGCCTTTTTGTTCTTTGCCAGCTAGTTGCGAAGTTTCAAGGAATGTGGCCTCAAGGATTCTTTGCCTTCCAATCTATGCTTCATTAGGCGAAGATGATGAAAATAAAATTTCCAATATAATTGGGGCCTTGTTAAAGTGAAAATTGCAATAATGCAGCCTTACTGTTTCCCTTATATTGGCTACTTTCAGTTGATCGGTTCTGTCGATAAATTCATATTCTATGATGATGTGAATTTTATTAAGAAAGGCTGGATCAACAGAAATAGAATCTTAACTAACGGTGAGCCTGCCTACTTTACCATTCCAGTGAAGGGTGCGAGTCAAAACAAGCTGATAAATCAAATTGAATTTTTGGATGCTGCCTCTAAATTAAAAAAGACAATTGAGCAGGTTTACAAAAAAGCGCCACATTTTTCGGCAGTTGCAGACTTGGTGTTTGATTGTCTTACTTATAAGACTTGTTTAATTAGTGAGTTAGCTGCTAATTCGGTTATTGCAACAAGCAGATTTCTTGGTTTAAATACTGTTTTTGAAAAAAGTAGCGCTCTCTACCCTGCATCTCAAGGATTAGAGAAAACAGAACGTTTAATCCAAATTTGTAAGTTAAATAACGCGACTGAATACCATAATCCTATAGGCGGGCAGCTGATTTATGACAAGAGAGACTTTTTGGCATCGAACATTGAATTAAAATTCCTGCAAACCCAGGCCATAGAGTATTGCCAGTTTGGAAAAGAATTTGTCCCCTTTCTCTCAATAATAGACGTTTTAATGTTTAACTCCATCGAAAAAATAAGACAGTATCTTAATTTTTATGAACTTATCTGATGCTTGGAGTTTTTAGGATGAAAGAAATTGGCGGTTATTTTTCATTGGAGGAGTTTGTAAATAATGAGTTTTATCCTAATCTGATAGCACTTAATAGCTGCAGAAATGCTTTTTTGTATTTGATTCGGGCATTAGACTACCAAAAGGTCTACTTACCATTTCTTTTATGTGATTCCATGGCTCAGGTTTGCCGCAATGAAGGGGTTGAGGTTGAATTTTATAGTATCGACAAAAACTTCCTGCCTGTTTTTTCACGGCCGATAGAAAATAACGAGGTTCTTTTGGTGGTAAACTATTATGGTCAGTTAACAGATCAAAATGTTAATAAACTGAAAAAAAATTACAAGAATATTATATTAGATAATACCCAGGCCTTTTTTCAACAACCTATAGATGGTGTTGACACGATTTATTCCTGTAGAAAGTTTTTTGGTGTGCCAGATGGGGCATATCTAGCCTCAAAATGTAAATCAAAAGAAGCGCTGTTGCCAGATATGTCTAAAGATCGAATGATTGCGCTTCTAGGGCGATATGAGGACTCAGCCTCTGCTTATTACGAAGCTTTCAAGGCGAGCGAGTATTCGATTGAAATAGCTCCTTTGAAAGTGATGTCAAAGCTTACAAAGAATTTGCTTGCTGCAATTGATTACGAAAAAGTTCGGAAAAAAAGAAACGCTAACTTTACATTCCTTTATAATGCTTTGAGGGATTACAATCAAATTACTGTGCAAACCCCAGATGGCCCTTTTGCATATCCTTTTATTGTGAAAGATGGGCTGCAAGTTAGAAAAAAGCTTGCAAAATTGAAAATTTATATACCACTGCTCTGGCCAAATGTCATGCAATCAACCTCACCAGATAGTTTGGAATACCATTATGCTGCCAATATTCTGCCATTGCCGTGTGATCAACGTTATGATGAAGGGGATATGGAGTATATAATAGTAAGCTTGCTTTCATTCGTCAAATGAGTGAATTTAAAGAGGTTTAAATGGTCAAAAGCGTTTTATTCATTGGAAACAGATGTAATTGTTTTAAGATTTTGGATAACAATCCAAACTATTCACTCTCCAAAGTTTTTGCATTGAAAGACAGTTTTCTTCATAATTATTTGGTTCTCAGTAAAAAACCACATAGAGTTTTCGAATTGGCAGAAAAGGACGAGATTATTGACGAATTATTTGAACGACCGTTCGATGTTCTTGTTTCAAACGGATGTCCTTTTTTGCTGCCAGCATCACGTTTAAAAGAAGTGTCTAGAATTTTGATCAACATTCATCCGACATATTTGCCTCATTTGCGCGGCAAAAGTCCTTTAAATGGCGTATTTTATCAAAACTATGACTTCATCGGCGCAACGGCCCATTTTATTGAAGACGGGGTTGATTCCGGCAACATAATTTATCAAGAAAAAATTACCTTAACCCCAGATATTGATCAAGGCTTGGTTTATTATATCTCCTTTGAATTGGAGGGCATCGTTTTCAAACGGGCTCTAGAGATTTTAGAGAAGAATGACTTTACCTGTCTTGGGAAGAAAATGAATTTGCATGAAGGTTCGATGTTTAACAGGACAAATGAGAAACAAACTGTAGATTTGAACATTCATTCAACAGATCTGTGCGTTAAGAAAATTAAGTCGTTCGGAATTACTTCCCAAGGATGTTTTTTGACTCTAGGTGATAAAAGGTTGCGCATATTTGATGCAGAAAAAATTTTAAGCCCATTCTTACTGAAGTCTTTCGCCTCCTCGGAAATTGGCAAAATTGTCTTAGGGTATGATGAAAAAATAATTGTCAAGACCTTAGATGGCCTTTTAAAAATTATTAGCTTTGAAGAATTGTAACAGCTACCTTTTAATCGCAGAACAGGGGTTTATTATGATTTTGCACATCGCGCATGACGAAAAATTCATCGATATAGCCTACCGTTCTTTTGAGGCGGCCTGCCCGGGAGGGAACGATTTCGTAATTGTGTCTGACTGTAGTAAGCTTCAACACATAAGATCGCCAAAGGTAAGAATTCTTAATCGCAATGAAATAGTCAGAAGTGGTTTTTTAGACTCGCTAAAAAAATATGACTTCGTTGTTCTGCACTCATTAACGGGAATTAATCAAGAAATAGTCGTGAAAGCATCACCAGAAATTAAATTTTTGTGGCTAGGCTGGGGTTATGACTATTACAATTACTTTAAAGAAGGTGAAAGTGCTCTGTTTCAGCCTTCAACCCTGGCTTTATACAATTCACAGCAAAAGCAACCCACATTGTATAAACTTCTGCGCTCCAAGGCTGCATTGCTTTACCACCTTTTGATGAATCGCCATAATTTGTTTAAAAAGTGCTTGCGCAAAATTGATTATTTTTCACCGGTATTGCCAGGTGAATATGAGCTATGCAAAAATCAGTTTAAAAGGCTTCAAGCTAAATATACGTCATGGAATTACGGCACTCTTGAAGATGACCTGTCTATTGAGGGTTTAACCTTGGAAGGCAGCAATATTTTGCTGGGAAATAGTGCATCTTATGCTAACAATCACCTCGAAGCCATGGATTGCCTGCAGAAACTAGCCCCAAATCTGCCAGGAAAGATTATTACCCCTCTAAGTTATGGAAATCCTGTTTATAGTGATAAAGTAATTCAATCTGGCACTAAAAAACTGGGTGACAAATTTGCTCCTCTGATTGATTTTATGGCACCAAAAGATTATTTAAAGCTCATTTCTTCATGCAGATACGTCATTATGAACCATTTGCGCCAGCAAGCCATGGGCAATATTGTCATGATGATGAATCTTGGTGCAAGCATTTTTTTGAATCCCGCCAATCCTGCTTATGCCTTTTTTGTTGACCGTGGCGCACATATTTTTTGTGTTGATGACCTGTCGCCAGACAGAAACTTCAAAGATTTTGATTTGACCGCTGGGCAAATTGAAAAAAACAGAACCATTCTAAAAAATCACTGGGGCCGGGAAGAAATCCTGCAAAAAACAAAGAAATTAATAGAAGTTGTCATTTCTACCCCCAAGCTATAGATGGAGAACTAAAATGAAAAAGCTTTCTCACTCTAACCGGCGTGCAAACAACTGGTTGGTTTATGAAATAAACCATAGATTTTTTAATCGGTATTCTAAGTATATCGGAGAAACAATCTACGACTTAGGTTGTGGCGAAATGCCATACAAAGATTTTTTTCTTCAGTTCGCAAAGCGCTATATCGGCGTAGATTGGTCAGGCACATTGCATGAGTTAAAAGCCGATGTCGTTGCCGACCTTAATCAGAAACTTCCAATTGCCAACGAGGTGGCCAATACAGTTGTTTCCATTTCAGTGCTTGAGCATCTTTGCGAACCTCAAATAATGTTGAATGAAGCCTTTCGCATTTTAAAACCGGGAGGCAAAATAATTCTTCAGGTGCCCTGGCAGTGGTGGGTGCATGAAGCTCCCCACGATTTTTTCAGATATACGCCCTATGGGTTGAAATATTTATTTGAAAAAGCCGGCTTTCGCGATGTCGTCGTTGAGCCTGCTTCAGGCTTTTTCACCATGTGGTTCTTGAAGTTTAATTATTTTTCTGCAAGATTCGTCATGGGCCCCAGACCCATTCGATTTTTAATCAAATTGCTCTTAACCCCAATCTGGTTTTTATTGCAGCTTCTAGCACCCATGCTTGATAAACTTGACAGAAACTGGCAGTTAGAATCTTCTGGTTACTGGGTTGTAGCCGCGAAGTGACTCTAAAAGCCCAGGCTCTCAAAAGTCTTAAATGGACAACAACTTCTGCGATTGCCTGTTCTGTGCTACAGGTTGCCAGAATGGCGATTCTGGCCAGACTTATTGCCAGGGAAGACTTTGGTTTGTTTGCAACCATCGCGGTGATTCTTGGCTTTGCTGACTTTTTTGTCGAGGCCGGCCTCGGCAGCGCCATAATCCACAAACAGGATGCGACCGAAGAAGACCTGGCCTCTGCCTACACAATAAACATACTTCTTGGCTGGCTTGTCTTTGCGGCCCTGTATCTCTTAAGCTCGCCCATTGCCGGGTTTTACAACGATAGCCGCCTGATTGGCCTGCTTCACCTCGCAACCTTGGTTTTTCTTTTCCAGCCACTTGGCAGACAATATGACGCCCTGCTTCGCCGCGATTTAAAGCTTGATACCTTGGCAAAGCTTGAAATGTTTGCCGCATTCATCGGGTTTGCAAGTTCATTGTGTTTTGCTTTTTATGGCCTGGCCGTTAGAGCTTTGATTTATTCTCAACTTTTGACTACTTTAATCCATGTTATGCTTTTGCTTCGTATCGGTATAAGAACCTACGGGTTCAGAATTGGGTTTTCGTACCGCAGAGCACGCTTTTTTTTAAGATTCGGAGTTTTTCAGATCTGCGAGAACGCCGTTAATTATTTAAACACACAGCTCGACTCAATACTTATCGGAAAACTGCTTGGCCAGGAAGCGCTGGGAGTTTTTTATATGGCAAAGCAGCTGGCATTCAGGCCTCTTCAGATAATAAACCCAATTCTAACCCGAATCTCTTTTCCGGTATTTGCTAAGGTTCAAAATGATACAACGCGGCTGAAAAGGGGCTTTTTGCAGGTTGTTCACTCTCTGGCCCTGATTCAATTCGCTTTGTTTACCCTCATCGCCGCCTTTTCAGATGTAATTGTCAGCATCTTTCTGGGCAATAATTGGTCTGAAGCCGCGCATCTATTAAAAATTCTGGCTTTTTACACCATGCTTAGATCAATAGGCAACCCGGTTGGCAGCTTGCTGCTTGCCAAGGGTCGTGTTGATGTAGGCTTATACTGGAATATCGGCATGTTGTTTTATACCCCCCCAATTGTTATTTTTGCCTCCAAGTGGGGTGCCACAGGGATCGCCTGGGGACTTTTGTTCGCCATGATCGGCAGCCTGGTACCTGGCTGGTATTTCCTGGTGCGCAAACTTTGCGGTGCCAGCTTCAGCGAATACTTTTCCGGCCTTACCAAAACCGCCTTATTAGTTACAATTTGCTTTGGGCCATCCTTCCTGCTGGCGAACCCCGGGGCAAGACTTACAACCGCCGCCATAGGTTTTTGCTGCTACCTCTGGTACAATCACCCCACTATAAAGAGACTGCTAAAAACGTGACTCAAAATAAGCTATCCGCTTCCCGCCTCTTGCAGTTGCCAGTTAAAACGAAACCGCAGACCGGTTGCGCAACAAATACAACCCACCAAGCCATGGCTCACACCAACGCCCAGCCAGCCAGCTTCCACAAAAAATGCTGGACTTCACCCCAATCCTGGTTTAAAATTTTGCAGCAAAGCAAGTTCAACGTGTACATGAGCCATTTGCATATCAAAGGCCTGTTCATTTCGCAAGATTCTGTAATTGGAGAAAGAAATGACTGTATCAAAAGAAAAAATTGAACAGGAAATCAAATGGTATAGCAATGAAATCGAAAAATTTAAGGAACAATTACTTCATTGGCTTAAAGAGTTGGAACACAATGTGGAGATTGCAGAAAACCCAGTTACCAACAATGAAGGATTAAGCGGGGCTTACCAGACGAAAGAATACCTGTTTACAATCGACGGTAACTTAAAAATTACCCTGAAGCCTTTTGGCATTTGGGTAATCGGGGCAATACAAAGATGAAAAAACTTCTGATTGTTTTTGGAACTCGGCCCGAGGCCATAAAAATGGCTCCACTTGTTAAAGAATTGCAAAAATACCCCGAAGAGTTTGAGACCAAAGTTTGCGTGACTGCTCAGCACAGGCAAATGCTAGATCAGGTTCTTGATATCTTTGGTATTATTCCCGATTATGATTTAAATATCATGAAGCCAGGACAAGATCTTTATGATGTAACCGCAAACGTTTTGCATGGCTTAAAGCCAGTGCTTAATGACTTCAGACCTGATCTGGTTTT
>DAOPYA010000148.1:0-10218 GCA_035352635.1 Candidatus Rifleibacterium sp. | reverse complement strand
ATAACAATTTGGGGATTGGCAGCAAAGACTTTCAATAAAGACTTTGCTGGGCCAACAGGGTGCCGGCGCCCTTGTTCCCAGTTGCGCAAAGTTGCAACGCTGACGCCAAGCATCGCAGCAAACTCGATCTGAGACTTCTTCAAATTTAAACGCATCTGTTTAATATTGAAAGCAGTAACTTCAAACTGGCGGCTTGGAGGTAATTCACCCCGATAGATCTTACCGGCTTCCTTTATACTTTCAACGAGTTGGTTAAAAAGTTCTTTCTTCATTTGAACTCCTCCTTCACAAGGCGCTTCAAGATGGCAATTTCTGCCGGACTAAGATTTGTCTGAGTATTTTTCGGATAAACAAACAACAGCATGATGAGATCTTTTTGAACTGCCCAATAATAGATAACCCTGATACCGCCACGCTTGCCCTTACCCGGTAAAAACCAGCGCACTTTTCGAATGCCACCACCACCAGGAATTATTTCACCCAACGCAGGATTTTTGGCCAGAGCTTGCTGAAAATCAGCGTATTGATCATCCGACAGAATCTCAAGAAGCTTTTGAGTAAAAATTGTTGTTTCACGAAAGATCATACTTTTATGATACGCCAATGGCGCAATAAAAACAAGTAAAAACAGACCTTGCGTCACAGATTTATATGAATGGGCCAGACTTCATCACCGGATAGTCCAAATTCAGCTCTCATCAATCGCTAATTTTGCCGTTCTGGTTAATATGGTTCGCGGCGATGCCAACACCGGCGGCAGCCAGGGCAACCGGGTATTTTTTTCTTCTATCTGCTGCATAATTTGCTTTCAATTAGAACTTAGGGGTTTATACCATTCAATCACTCCCGACACAAGCAGCTTTTCCCCGGGTTTATGATCGATCTTTCGCAGGTTTTTAAGCAGCCGGCCGCGAACCTGGTGAGAGAGAGCGGCCTTGTTAAAGAAGCATTCGCCACCGGGTATGACAAACCAGTTAAATCACCAGTGGCAAAAAGAGCGCCCCGCACCCGAAAAAAGGTCGCCAATCGCTGAGGTGCCAAAAATGGGCATAGTTCAGCGCATTGTAAAGGGGCCGCTCTGAAGCAATTCTGGCCTGATGTTATTGACGTGATTTAATGACGACAGGCTGGTTATCTTTGCAGGGGGTGCCTTCGCCATCGACTATCTTGCTGGTGTTTTTTACGGTCAGAGTATCGACGCCGATTTTAAAACTCGGGTTTGAACCAGGCCCAAAGGTCATGCGAACCGTCATATCATAGTCAGAAAAGTCTGCAGGAGCCAGGGCCACATAGTCAGCAACCGGCCAACCGGCAGAATAGACAAAATCATCATTGGCAATCGGAGTGGTGGTCGGGCCATCGGTGGGCAAGGTGCGGCGCAGCGGCCTGGTGAATTTTACCTGCAGCTTATCGCCCTCATCGACGGCCATCGAGCCGTTGGTGTCTTCCCAGAAGACGCGCGAGATAGCGAGGGGCGGGCGAAAATACTGTTTTATCTCGTCACCGGTGCCGTCGGCCCGGTCTGGCCCCACAGAGTAACATGTCGAATGGGCCGGGTTGATGATAAACGGGTTACCCCATGGGTCGCTCATCGCCTTGCTCAGATAAGCCCCCACCAGTCGGTCAATATTTGCAAGAGCATAAGGCTGGCTCTGATCTGTTTCATAGCGGATCAGCGCATTGCGGATCTCATCAAGATCATGCTTGGCTTTGGAAATTCTAGAATCTTCCACATACTGTTGAACATAAGGCAAGACAGCACCAGCTAGAATAGCAATAATAGTAATAACAATTAACAATTCCAGCAGAGTGAAACCATTTTTTTTCATCAGTTTTACCTAAAAATAAAGGCCCTCTGGTAAACCAGAGGGCCGGGAAAAATCAAAAGGCCTGAATTTTAACAGTATTAGCTTTGATAATGTTGGGGCCGTAAGGAGCAGCAGCCAGATCCGAAACAGTACCGGCAATGTTTACTAGAGTTTTGCCAGGAATAAACGGAGTAGTTACTGTTGTCAATACCAGTTTCATCTGACGATCATTATTCGACCATGTGTTAGCACCAACAGCACCCAGAGCGGCTGTTCCAGAAAAAACAATGTCTGCCAGAACAGGGGCATTGACCGCGGGTCTTGTAAATTTAAAAATTAGAGCATCACCATCATTAACAAGTCCATCTTTAGTAGTATCTTCCCAGTAGCATTTTGTAAGCGCCAAAACTGGTCTAAATTCCACGGCAATGTCATCGCCGCTGGGTGCTGTCCCATCAGGACCTGCGGAAACGATATTGCTATCTGTATCGCTGATGGTGTAGGGAACTCCCCACGGGTCAATCAAAGCCTTTTGAAGATATGGGCCAACCAGGTCAGATATGTTGGCTGTCTGATAGGTTACACCTTTGTCCAATTCAAAGCGAATCAAGGCATTTTTAATTTCATCCATATCCGCTCTAGCTTTAGAGATTCTGGCGTCTTCGACGTAGTCCTGAACGTAAGGAATGGCCGCGCCGGCCAGGATTGCGATGATCGTGATGACGATCAGCAGTTCAATGAGAGTAAAACCTTTTCTAAGCATGTACATGCCCTCCTGATATTATTAGATCTTATGGCAAGATCTTAGAACCATATTCACATTCGACACCTGAGACCCTGACGGGTTATACCCCCCGCCATGGTATTGCAACCTTGAGCATACTTTTATGGCAGTTCTGGCCTTACATCACGCCTGCCTGCCCCGGCACCTCCTGGGTTAGAGATTCCGAATCTGAACTTCGCCGTCTGAAATAAACTTTTATTTATCTCACACTTAATTAGTTAGCAAAACCCGTACCACATTTACTGCGGCAGAATTTTTACCGCCTGGCTCGAAATGCAGAGGTTGGCAACAGGTAAAGCCAGATCTTTGAGAATAACGTTCGATAGAATCTGAATACTGTCTGAGCCAGGCACAAAAGCATTATCAACGAGAACGTTGTAAACGAGGGTGCGATCTGCGACGATTTTCAGGGTATGTGATGCTTCAAACAACACCGGAAAAGGTGTAGAAGTACCAATCATGCCAAAAAGCAGAGCAGTAGAATTTGGCTCACCACCGAGTTCCGGTGCAGTTTCCAGGCGACGGCTGAAGGTCAATTGGATTGTGTCGCTGGAATTCTGGGTATCAACAGCACCAGACTGATTGCGGTCAACCCACTTTACACTGACCAGTGCAAGAGGCGGCTGGTAGGGAGCCTGAATATTGTCTTCAAGGGTGTTAATATCCCTATCGGGTCCACCGGTTACTACAAGGCCTGAGTCAGTGGCCACCCGATATGACTTGCCCCAGGGGTCGATCGGTGCCTTGTTAAGATAACGCCCGGTGAGGTCTTCAACCGTGGCCTTGGCGTATTCGCCTTCTCTCGTTTCATAAACGGCAAGTGCTCTGGCTATTTCTTCGAGATCGGTCTTGGCTTTCGCAATACGCGACTCTTCAACGTAGTTCTGTACATAAGGCAGTGCTGCCCCGGCCAGAACTGCCAGAATGGTTATAACAACAAGCAATTCAATTAAAGTAAAACCCTTTTTCACGATAGATCTCCTGACAGAAAATTTCCCGCAACTCATTGCGGCAGAATTACAACCGGTTGACTTGAAATGCAGAGATTGGCCGGGTTAGCCACATCCTGAAGAATTTTGTTCGATTTTATCTGAATACTGTCTGAGCCAGGAACAAAAGCGTTATCAACGAGAACATTGTAGACAAAAGTTCTACTGGCAACGATTTTCAGGGTATTAGTTGCCTCAAACAACACATTGAATGGTGTGGAAGTGCCGATCATACCAAAGATTTCAGGAGTCTTGTTCGAAGAGCCTTCAAGATCACCAGCTTCACTGTTGGCAAGTCTTCTGCTGAAAGTCAATTGTATTGTGTCGCTGGAATTCTGGGTATCAACAGCACCAGATTGATTGCGGTCAACCCATTTAACACTGACAAGTGCGAGAGGCGGCTGAAAGGGAACCTGAATATTATCTTCAGCAGATACGAGGTCACGGTCAGGCCCCCCAGAAATAACCAACCCGGAGTCAGTGGCAACTTTGTATGATTTGCCCCATGGGTCAATAGGCGCTTTATTTAAATAGCGGCCAGTCAGATCTTCAACCGTTGTCTTCACGTAGTCGCCTTCGCGGGTCTCATATACAGCCAAGGCCCGGGCGATTTCTTCAAGATCAGTCTTCGCTTTGGCTATTCGAGACTCAGAAACGTAATTCTGCACATACGGCAGAGCGGCGCCGGCCAGGATCGCCAGAATGGTAATCACCACCAGCAGTTCAATAAGTGTAAAGCCTTTTTTCAACATGAGTTCGGTCTCCTTGGGAAAATGACTATCTTGAAGATGAAATAACTACCGTCTGGCTGGTCAGACAAAAATTGCCCGCACCCGGGGCCAGATCACGAACACCTGAACCGAGAACAAGCCAGATACTGTCACTACCTGGTACAAATACATTCATCGCATCGGTGGCAATCGGTAATGTAACCAGATTACCAGAACTGTCAAGTTTTAAGCTATCCCAGCCAAAGGAAGTCGCAATACTGTTGCCAACTGTCCAGCCGAAAAATTTATAGGCATCGGCCGGGGCCACAAAAGCCGGGCTGGTTGCAGAAATAGATCTTGAAAAGTAAAATTGCAGGTAATCATTAATATTCTGGGTATCGACCCCGCCAGATTGGTTGGCATCGACCCACTTAACCTGAACAAGAGCCAAGGGTGGCTGATAATTAACGATAATGTCGTCAACAGTAGCATTCAGCCTGTCTGGGCCAGTCGAATAAACCACCCCGCCACCAGTTGAAACCACATAACTTTTGCCCCAGGGGTCAATGGGTGAAGAATTCAGGTATCTACCGGTTAAATTATGCAAAGTTGCATCTTTATACAGCCCCTCACGGGTCTCATAAATTGCCAGGGCTTTTTTGATCTCTTCGAGGTCTGACTTGGCCTTCGAAAGACGGCTTTCGGCAACGTAATTCTGCACGTATGGCAGGGCCGCCCCGACGAGAATCGCGAGGATGGTGATGACCACCAGCAGCTCAATAAGCGTGAAACCGGCCCTTTTAATCACAAAAACCTCCGGAGAATGCCTGTCATAACCAAAAAAACATCAACCAGACTAAATCTAACACAATATTTATTTTTTTAATAAATAAATAATTCTTTATCTTTTTATACTCACAAAACTACAAACCCGCAAGTAACGTACCGTAAAGCCCACGCCTGAAACCTAAAATCTGATGCCGGTTTTTAGAGAGTCACCGCCATACCAACACCGCTTCAGTTCAGCGTCAAAGGCCATGCTTAGCAGAACTACCCCCGGTCACGGCAGGGCGAACCGAACCGCCAACGCTATTATAACCAGACCAGGTTCGCCGAACCACACTCACGAAGCCAATGCCAGCCTGGTCGCGGCCATACCCGGATGCTTGAACGAACCGGCCAACTTCATGACAATTTAGAGAATGAGCACATTGTGCATGGGCCGAAGAAACCGCTCCAATAAAGAGATCGCTCGAAGTTGTTACTTTTTCGCACGGCAAATCAGGGAAATTTGCACTTTTCGCACAGTGGCAAAAGTGCCGCACAAGGTAATTTTTACCCAGGAAAATAGAGAATTTTTTATTATCTTTAAATTTCACCAGATTTACCTGCGTTTTTCAATAACCAGATTATCAACCCGGCCAAGTGGTTGGGGTGTGGGTGAAAAATCGGTTATCGACTCGATGAATTCACGTGGAAACAGATGCGTGCGCCCAAGAACGACCCTGGGGGCAATGGGAGGGGCGAATTCGATTTTGGCCTTGAACGGCGAATCACCTGGCTTAATGAGGGCTGTGCCGAGAGCTTTCTCGGGGTCGGTAGTCTCAAAATCTACTGAAATCGGATCTGTTAATCTGGCGGGGCGCGAAAAGGTCAGTTCGATCTGATCGCTGGTATCAACGATGTTGTTCATATTGACGTCAACATATTCAGCCCGGGTAATGAAAAAACTCTGGGGCAAATAACTCATCACCACATCGTCACTCTCGGTGGCAACAGTCGTAACCTGGGGTTTGCCGTCTGGCCCGGTTGAATAAACTATACCAAGCTCAGGGGAATGCATGTAATAGACACCCCAGGGGTCACGCGGGGGTTCTTTTTCGAGGTAGGTGCCGATAAAATTTCCGAGGGCCTGCGGTGAAAATACGGTTGCCGAGAAACTACGAGGCTCTTTGATATTGAAAAGACGGATTGCCTTGGCCAGTTCATCGATATCGGTACGCGCCCGGGTTATTCTGGTGGTCAGAATATAGCGACGGTATTCTTCGATGGCAAAAATCAGCAGCGAAGACATGATCAGCAGAACGATCAGCAGTTCAATCAGCGCAAACCCGTTTTTCAACCTGCGACTCATATATAAACCTTATACTACCATAACTTGCCGGCGAACCGACTGATTTTTGCCAGTCACCGGCCAAGATGCGACAACGTGCAGACAACGCCGGCCAGGGCAGTGGCGAGAGCGGCACCCGGGCCACGCGGGCGATTTCCCTGCCACGATCATTTATGCGAAGTATCGATCGAAAGCGTTTCGTCACTCTGGGCGACCGAATCATCGAGGTAATCAACATTCACGAGACGCGGGGTTACCAGCATGATCATTTCGGAATTGTTCATCTTGTCGTTGTTGTGGGTCAACAGAGTTCGCAGCAACGGCACCTTGTTCAATACCGATGGCGAAGTTTTCTGCTCTGAACCCTGCTGGTTGATCAGGCCGCCGAGCACAACCGTTTCGCCGTTCTTGATGCGCACATAGGTATTGGTATTGCGTTCAGAACGATGAATCTGCCCGTCTTCATTGATGCTGAGCACCGAATCGACGGTGGTGTTCAGTTCCATGCTGATTTCGTTGTCGCGAGTGATTTCGGGGGTGACTTCGAGTCTGATGCCAACCTGAACGTCGCGGTATTCCTTGTAAACCTGGGGAGTGTAGCCAAGATAGCTGTTGCTGGCGGTTTCGTAGCGGTAATACGGCACCGGAATGACTTCACCGATGTTGATCGATGCCTTCTTGCCATGCACGGCACGAATTTTAGGGCTGGCAAGCACTTTTGCCTTGCTTTCCTGTTCGAGGAAATCAAGAGTGGCGGGCAGCGCGTAGTTGCTCGGCAGACGGCCGATATCGGCCACGTTGATCTTGTAATCATCGAGCTGAATGCCAAGCTGCTTCAGACTGGTCCGGTTGATTTCTACGAGCTTAACTTCGATTACTGCCTGTTTAACCTTTTCATCGACACTGTCGATGATTTTTTCGATGAGAGCGAGGTTTTCGGCTGAGTCATAGACTGAAATAGTATTGATGCGTTCATTGATGGAAAAGTTTTCGGTGTCGATCTTCTCTTTGAGCGACTTGCTGCCGCTGATCATCTTGACGACTTCTTCGGGCTTGGCGTTGACAAGCTTGAAGGTGCGATACTGCTTTTTGCCGAATTCGCTGGCATTCTCGCGGGCCAGAATGACAAATGTGTTGTCATTGTGAGCTTTCTTGACCAGGCCATTGGTTTCAATCAGCAGGTCGAGAAGTTCATCGAGGTTGAGGTTTTCGACATAAAAATTAACTTTTTTGTCTTCGACGCTCTCATGAATGATCAGATTGACGTTCATCATCTTTGAAAGGGTCTGCAGGGCATCTTTAAGACTCAGATCGCGGAAAAGCAGTTCGCGGGCCATGCGGCTGTCATCGACGCCGAGTGAAATGACCGTCAGGTCGCGACCCTTGAGGGTATACTGAAAATTGCGCTGCAACAGCAGGTTTTTGAGAATTTCGCGCAGGGTGACATCCTGGGCGCTGACACTGAATTTGCCCTTTACCCCGGCGTCGGCAAAGATTCGCAGATCGAACTTAACCGCCAGAGCGTTAAGAATGGTCATCAGGTCTTCCTGTTCGAAGCTGAGACTGACGCGTGAATCGAGAACATTGCGCGAACCACCGGCGATGGCGGCTGATTCCGCGAGCCGGCCAGCTGAAGAACGCGACATGGCCGAGGTTTCGAGCACCAGATTTTTTCCGATGCGGCGCGGGCTGACCTTGAGGGGTTCATTAAAAACAATAATCGCCCTGACCACATCGGGGCGAGTGCTGACCTGACTGATTCTCATAAATTTAACCAGCGAATGCGGAGCGGGGATGATCGTGCTGGCTGCGGCGAATTCCCAGTCATAGAAATCGGCACGCACAACTTCAGGTGCTTCCATGACCACGTTGAAATCTTTGACTTCGTGGGCCGGAAAAAGCACCAGGCCGTTATCACCATAACCGGCCAGTTTGAGTTCGGAGAGCTTCTCAGCGGCTCCGGCTGGTAGACTTATCAGCATCGCCAGTAAAAATACCAGCGTCAGAGGCATCCGGCATCCTTTCAGATGCTGGTCTCTGCAGTCTTTCAAAAACTTCATAAACCGCTCCTTATCAGTCAACACATAATAAAAATGAACATCCCTTCATCTTTTATCGGCAGATTCCATCGCCAAGTTTATACATTTGTGATTTTTTTCGGGAATATGCGATGTGCCCTAAAAATGCGCAGGGAACGGTTTTAAACCGTCCCCTGCGCATTTTTGAAACCGTTCCCTACGCGCCGCCGGCAGCAGCGGTTGAACCGCCCGATACGACGCGGGCCATTTTGAAAATTGGCAGATACATGGCCAGAACGATGACCCCGACGATTGCCCCGATCACCAGAATGAATACGGGTTCTACCATGGCGGTGATCTGGTCGATCAAAAAGTTGATCTCGTCTTCGTAGAATTCGGCGACCTTTTCGAGCATCTCGTCAAGATTACCCGATTCTTCGCCGACTTCGATCATCTGCGTCGAGAGTTCGGGCATTATTTCGACCTTGGCAAGAGCCCTGGCAATCGGAATACCACCCTCAACCTCTTTGACCACGTCATTGAGAGCCGCTTGCAGCACAACATTCTCGACGGCATCGTTACTGATCTTCATCGCCGAGATGATATTGATGCCTGACTCAAAGAGAGTCGCCAGGTTGCGTGCGTAAAGAGCGATCAGATATTTCTGCAGAAGAGTGCCGAAAACCGGTATTTTTAGCTTTACCCAGTCGAAAAACCGGCGACCACCGGCTGTCTGGTTGATCTGATAGATTAGAATAATGAAACCCAGGCCGGCGGCGAACAGAATCAGAACATTGCTGCCAAGAAAATTGGAAAAGTCGATGACCTGCTGGGTTATCCAGGGTAGTTCCTGGTTGAACTGGGCAAAAAGATTGGCAAACTGCGGTATGATAAACAGCATCAGAAAAGTCACGACCAGGCCGGCAACCGCCGAAATGATCAACGGGTAGGTCATCGCCCCGATAACCCGGCGCCTGATGTGGATCGCCCGTTCCATGAGCTTGCTGAGCCTGTCAAGAACCAGAAATAATCGGCCGGACTCTTCGCCAACCTTGATCAGGTTCGCATAAAGCAACCCGAAAATGTCATCATGCTTTTTAAAACAGACATTCAGCGGCAGGCCGCCTTCGACTTCTTCTTTGGCTTCCCAGATGAGTTTTTTAAAACGCCAGGTCTTCATCTGGCGCGACAGAGTGCCGAGTGAGCGCAAAACCGAGATACCGGCACGCGTCAGGGTGGCAAAATACTTGGTGAACAGCAACTGTTCGCTGAGACCGACATGCCCGTAAAACGGGTTAATATAGGAAAGAACCGAGCGGTTCTCTTCGCCTGGGCCTTCCGGGCGGCTCTCTTCGTTGTTGTTAAGGTCAACCATTGATGCTCTCCGAATCTGAGTTTTGAATCTGACGAACCCAGCGAGATCTATATTAGAGGGCGATGCACGTTTCTCACTGGTTCAAAAGCTCGGCCTCTCAGCCGGCATTGTAATATAACACCTGCCGATGACCTGAAGCAACGTTATTCGCCGAAAAACCCGTCAAACGGATTTATGATAACTGCGAAATTATTGAATCCTGCATAAATAAACTTGAACCTGTCTTTCGGCCTATTCAAATTTTAGCCACGGATTAACACGGATTAACACAGATGTACACTGGTGTAATCTACGAAATCCTCTTTAATCATGCAGTTGTCAATAAAGCAGATTTTACTGACCCCTTGCGAAGAATAGTCCAGGCGAGGACAGAAGGCGGGATTATTGCGCCAGGAGGGCGCTTATGATATGGCGCAACAGG
>DAOPYA010000147.1:0-10237 GCA_035352635.1 Candidatus Rifleibacterium sp. | reverse complement strand
CGCTGGAGAAAAAGTAACCCGACTGATGGCCGCGCCGGTGAAGTAAGTTGGTTTTTTTTGCAGGATTCAATAATAGATAATCAGTTAAATACAAGTGGCTTTTGATGCGAGTTATAAAACTCACCGAGAATTTCTGAAATTCAGCGGGGCGATTTGACCTTGGGCAGAACCTGATGTTAAGTTATGCACCAAGAATGCGCCCGGTGTCGTCCGGCAAGATCGGAGATAATTTTGAAACCTCTAGTATTGGTGCTGCTGACCTTGGTTCTGTGCCCTGTCTGCTTTGCTGGTGATGAACCGCTCTGGCCCCTGGCGATAGAAATTTCCCAGAGTTCAAGCTTCGCTGAGTTTCGTGGTATGAGATTTCATGCCGGTATTGACCTGCGCACTCAGCAGAAAAACGGTTTTCCGGTGCGTGCCATTGCTGATGGTTTTATTTCGCGGGCCAGCGTGCAGTTCAGAGGCTATGGTTATGCACTCTACATAGATCACCCTGAACTGAAAACCAGGGTTGTCTACGGCCATCTGCAAGATTTTTCAGGCCCGATCAAAGAATATATCGCGGCAAAACTAAAAAAAATGCAGCAGCGCCACGGTATCAATGATTTTTTCACCGCCGACCGATTTCCGGTAAAAAAGGGGCAGATTGTTGCCCTGTCGGGCGATACTGGCATGGGGCCGTCGCATCTGCACTTCGAAATGCGCACTCTTGCAGACGAACCTCTGGCCCCGGCATTATTCGGCTACCGGCCGGCTGACCATATTTTTCCGGATTTCCACTATTTTTACCTGCTGCCATTTGCGCATCAGACCGTAATCGACGATAGTTTTCTGCCGGCCCGTTACCGTTTGCAGGCAAGTGGTCGCCACACCTGGCAACTGGCGGAAGTTCCGCAGGTCGATGGAAAAATCGCCATGCAGGCCGGGGTTTCTGACACCAATGGCGCCGGAAACCGCTTCGGAATCGAAAAGTTAACCTTAACCTCTGCCGGTAAAGTAGTTCTGGAAAGGATTTTTCACCAGTACAGCTACGATGATAACCGCCAGTGCCCCTGGGTTTATGACTACTTTAAATCAAATGAAAAGAACACCGGCTATGTCTGCAACCTTTTTAAGCTGCCCTTCGAAACCCTGCCGATGGCAAAGCAGTACCCGGCCTGGGCTGGTTGCTTCGCCAGCAGTGAGTTCGCCGGTGGCAAGCTCGATTTTGCAGTTACCGGCATTGATTTTGGCAATAACAGCATTCAGGCTGAAGGGGTTATTCGGGCGCAGCAGCATGATTTTTCTGCTCGCCTGGCCGCTGATCGCCTTGCTGAATACCAGTTTGGCGAAGTTTTTCAGACTGACTACAGCTTCATCGCCATCGGCACCCGAAAAAAATCGGCAGGTTCCGTTCAGAGCGAATATGGGCTGGTTACCCTGACCGATAAAGCTGGAAAAAGCGCCGACATAGCCTGTATTCTGAATTCTGGTCGTGCCGAACTGGCATTTCCCAAAGAGCAACGCTGGCAGAGCGGCGCCTGGCTCAAT
The DNA here is from genome assembly GCA_035352635.1 of Candidatus Rifleibacterium sp. Lineage (GTDB taxonomy): Bacteria > Muiribacteriota > Ozemobacteria > Ozemobacterales > Ozemobacteraceae > Rifleibacterium. The sequence continues at coordinate 8,707 of DAOPYA010000147.1, read as the reverse complement.
GACCGGCGCCTGCTTCCCGAAACGCAATTCATCGAGCGGCAGGGTGGGGTGGTAAATTTAGAAGCCGGCGCCAGTGCCGAATTTCCTGACGGCAGCCTCAATTTTCCGATTTTTGCAGCCCTGCGAAAAGCCCAGTCAGCGCCCACACCGGGCGGTAATGCTAAACGCGGCTGGCTGAAGCCGCATAGTGCAATCTGGCACCTCACTCCTGATGATGTGGTTTTTAATTCAGAAGCTACCATACGCATTACCCCTGACGCTTTTTCGGGCGATATTCACAAACTCGGTATCTATGAAGTCGATGCCGGGGGCGGCTATTCGCACAATGGCGAAAAGTTTGCCGGTGGCTCATTGAGTTTTACGGCCCGAACTGGCGGAAAATACGTGATATTGCAGGATCTGTTGCCGCCAGTATTGAGTTACAGCCATCAGACCAGCCATTATCACCTTGGAAAGTGCTATGTATTCAAGGCTTCAGACCTGGGTAAGGGCATTGAATGGCTCAGTGCCACAGCCAGAGTTAATGATGAAGCCGTTGAAGTCTATTCTGACCCCGATAAAGCCGAAATCTATGTTGTTCGCCCCCAAAATGGCCTGCCGCACAAGATTATTTTGAAGATCAATGACCAGGCCGGCAATAGCGCCGAAATTACCAAAAAAATCCAGGGCTGAGTCATATTATTGAAGCCTTTAAAAGGTATATAATGGCGTAGCAATTCTCGGTCAAAAGCAACCCGGCTGATAGGCCGAAGCTGCCGCTTTTATTGATAACAGCAGAATTAAAGCCGGTTTTACTGACTTCTTACGAAGAATAGTCTAGGCGTGGACAGAAGGCGGGATTACTTTTTCGGAAGCTTGTGAGCGAAGCGAATCGCTGGAGAAAAAGTAACCCGACTGATGGCCGCGCCGGTGAAGTAGGTTGGTTCTATTTTTGCAGGATTCAATAGAAGACAACTTGTTAAATACAAGTGGCTTTTGATGCGAGTTACAAAACTCACCGATAATTGCTGATAAGGGCGCATCGACGGTGCGGCCTGCTGGGTGGGTTTCTGAAATTGTTGAAATTTAGCGTATGCGTAGACAATTCTTGACCAGATGTGGCATACCATGGTATCAAGAAATGTTTGTGCCGTACATTACAGCCAGAGACAAATGCTTTTCTTGAGGAGTTTTCATCAGAAATGAAACGTATAGGCTTGTTGGTTTTAGCTCTTTTGCTTCTATTTTCTCCGTGCTATGGCCGCGAAGGCGTAGATACCGGTATCAAGTTCTCAGACCTCTACGGTGAAGTAAGTGTCAGGCCGAATGCCGAAGACGATGATGCTTATGAATTTGCCGAACTTGATATGACCTTATACGTTGATGACCGCATCAGAACCAAAGAAGAATCTGGCGCGATTCTTAGTATGGCCGACATGTCGACCTTCGTTATCAAGCCCGAGAGTATTGTTATTCTGAACACCGCGAGCGGCAAAGAAAACAAGATCGAACTGCTGGCCGGTAACATCTGGGTAAACGTTAAGAAGATGGTTTCTGACGGCACCATGGAAGTTGAAATGAGCCAGGCTGTGGCCGGTATCAAGGGCACTAACATTACCTGTTCTACCAGCAGCGGCGAAGACCGCATTCAGGTTCTGCGCGGCCATGCTGAAGTTCTCATCAAAGAAACCAAAGAAAAGATCGATGTACTGGAAGGTGAAGAACTTGTAGTTAAAAGCGGCGGCAAGACCGAGAAGGTAGAAATAGATGTTGGCGCCGAACAGAAAAAGTGGGATGACGCCACTTCCCGCATGGGCGAACAGATTCAGCTCAATGAAATTCCTGAAATTCTCAGAGGCATTCTTGATGCAGAAGGGTCTGAATTTGCCAGAATCAATGAAGGATTCAAGAAATTGATGGCCCAGGAAAAGGTTGAACAGGCCGAGGCCCTCACCGTTCGACGTGACGCTGAACGATTCATCGGCGTCATCATGGAAGACGGCCTGATTATCGCCTCAACCCGCAAAAAAGTTGAAGCTGCACTGGCAACTCCTGCTCTGACGCCTGCTCTAAGAGTGCAATATGCCTCTTATATGAAGAGTATTGCAGCCGCATCAGCACGCCAGGCCAGTTATCAGGCTGAAGTTAACAAGATCATGCGTTACAAGTTCAAAGTTTCAGCGGCTGTCGAAGATATCAGTTCTGAGCTCGAAATGCTGCGCACCGAACTGGCGCAGTCAACCGCCGAAGTTGATGCGGTTCGTGCTGTTCTTTCGGCCAGCCCGAATGGCCAGACCCAGGACTGGTTCTCTGAATCAACCCAGGTTTGCGCCAATGCCCTGAGTTCTCTTGATACGCTGAACAGCAAGATCAGTGAGCTGCTGGCCCGGAATCCGACTTCAATTGAGCTGCAGGCCATGATCAAGAATATCAACAGTCAGCGCAATTCTATTGCTAATATGATGAGGTCTCTCACGGTAGTCGAAATCCCTGCTGCCACTCTCACCGAAATGACCCAGTTCGACGATGTGATTTCGACTCAGATGGTGGTTTTGCAGAACGAGATCACCCAATATAACGCCATAAAAGACAGCAATCTGCGTCTTAACACCGCTGCCATGGAACGCAGGCTGATCGCTTCGGTCAAAATCATGGACAGCTATTCGAAGGTTCGCAACCAGTATACCAAGGCCCAGCGGCTTTATAACAACACCATGAAGGCAACGTCAGGTTCAAAATACCGCACTGTCGAACAGGAAGAGGTTGAAACCAGCTGGACAAACATCAGTGACCGGTTTCAGCAGTTGGGCGTGGTCGCCGATGAGCTGCAATCGAATATTGTAGATCTCGAAAACCAGCTCAGCACCTACCTGAAGTAACACTACCCTAAGGATGACCACCATGAACAGAAATATTCTCTTCTCGATAATTCTGGCAGTTATTCTGCTGGGAAGCCCCCTGTATGCTTTTTCAAACAAGGCGAGCGAAGGTGCAATGAATGCCTTTGCCCGCTATGAACCTGATTTCGCAAATGCCATGCGGCGCCTCGAAGAACTTGACCGCCGGTTTGCGACCATGGATAAAGAAGCTGATGGCGGCCTGATTGCCGACATCAAAGATGACGCCGAAGAAACCATGACCCGCATTCAAAAACGTTACGATCTGATGGAAGACCTTTTCACCAGCACCTCGGGCGATTACCCGGCTGATCGCGCCGAATTGTTTGAAGGTTTTTCGCGCCTCGATGACCTTTATCGCGGCATCCGCGACTTTTATACCGAAAAATTCGTCTACCGCAACCAGAAAGCCGGCGAAAAAACCGCTGGCGAAACCACTGCCAGCCAGGCTGCCCCAACAAGCGAAGTTGCCGCACCGACTGCAGAACCAGTCGAACCGGCAACCGTGCCGGCAAAGGCTGACCAGGCGCCGGTTGTTGCCGAACCTGCCGCCGCCCTTCCAAAAGCTTCAGCTACCGGGGTTAAAGACAACAACAAGCTTGAATTAAGTGGTGTTTTGAAACTCGACTTTCGCAATCGCAATGAGGTTTATCTCACCCAGAACAATGCTTTGCCATTTGTAACCTCCGAAAGCGCCCTTCCTAACAATCTCAGCCAGGGCAAACTTGGATTGACCTACAAATATGATGATATGCATGAATTGTTTGTTGAAGACCGTTTTCTCAAGCGCGAGCGCAATGAGCCGGTTCACGAAAATTATCTAACCCTGGCCTACCTGTTCAAAGAAAATCAGGATCGCGCCTGGACCATCAAGAATACCCTGCAGCATTCATGGTACCCCGAGGCCGGCAGCAAAGACTACCGCAACAATCTCGCGGAATTGTTTTTCAATGATCGCTGGACCCATCGTGAACGCCTGGCCAATCTTGGCTATCAGACGAGAAATTACCCCAATTATTCCCGTTCTGACTTTTATCAGATGAATTTTGGCGACCAGGAAACCTGGTTTCGCAATGATGGCAGCATGTTTCTTGAATTCAAGGGCAACTGGCGCCGCTATAACAACGTTGATGACCTTAATTACAGCAACTCCAATGTCTATGGCGAATACAGCAAAAGCTACAGCGGTAACAAGGCCGAGCTTTCGTTTTCTGATACCTTTGATCGCCGTATCTACGACCAGGAATCAGTTAACCTTTATCGCACCAGTTACTACGATAACTATTTCAGGCTGAACTACGAACTGCCGGTGCATGACAAGCTTACCTACGCCTTTGAAGGCCAGCACACCATTCGCAATTACGGTGCCGACGCTCCCAGAGGTTATAAAGAGCTGAACCTGTTTAACGTTGCCAGATTCAAGATCGACGACGATACCCGCGCTCAGGCCGATTATCGCTATGTCTACAACGACGAAAACACCCGTGAGCGTGCCCATACAAACCATAAGCTGCATGGTATGTGGCAGAAGAGCTACAGCAAAGATTTCCGTGTCAAGGTCGAAGATACCATGCATCTTCGCAAGGCGCCCGATGAGAACGGCAAAGAAATGGAATTCCGTGAAAACCTCTTTAATGCCAAACTCTCATGGAATCTGAAAAACTCTATGAACCTGACCTGGAACAACGAGTATCTGAGCCGCATCTATGAACGACTCGGTTATCGTGATTTCAAATATTTTCTGAGCGGTGTTGCTCTCAGCTATGCCAGCGCCCAGAAATACGACTGGAAACTCGAGCAGAGCTGGCGCAAATTTGATTTCCGCAACGGCGCCATCAACACGGGCTGGGAAGGCGAATCACAGCCGATCACCGAAGTTCAATATAATCGCACCCTGTGTGCTGATCTGAAGCTCAGGCTGAAAGCAACCTGGGAAAAGACTTATTATCGAACCTTTGATGCCGATTCCCAGGAGCTACTCTGGGATTTCACCAGGCCGATGACTGTCACCGAATTCTACGGTGGTCTTGAATACATGTTCTAACGACATGGTTCATGCTGACAAGAGGTAAACAAAAATGAAAAATATCAGATTGTTCGCGTTAATTTTTCTGGTGTCGCTTATCGCTATGGTTGGTTGTGGCGGCAGCAGCGGCGGTGACTCAGTTCCAACTTTCGAAAAAGATGTAGCCGGCATTACTGCAACGCTCGACAAGTTCGCGGCCGCGTTAAGAACCGGCGATGTTGCTTCGGCAGGTCTGTTCGCGCAGACCAGCGCCGACCAGGCGACCAGAATCCTTTATGTGCGTGATTTTGGCGTTGATATTAATAACCCGGCTGACAATCAGCAATGGGAATTCTCGGTGCTGCAGGCCAACATTAACCAGACCGCCCCCAATGCCGCTATTGTCAGGGCATCAAAGGTCATGTCGACCGGCAAGACTCTCTGGCTGGTTTTTGCGATGGTCAGAGACCAGGGTGTATGGCTCATTGAAGGCATCAGCGTTGAAGAGACCGGAACCGCCGGCGCTTTCGTTACTCAGAGATACTTCCCGATAGCAGCTGGCTCAAGCATGAAATATCTTGAGTCGGGCACGTCGCCGTCTTTCTCTACCGAAGGCTTTTCTGCCACCGACAAAATCGAAAAGAACGGAATGTTTTTCTACAGGCAGACCTTTGATTCCGAATCCCCTTTGGCTGGTTCTTTCAGAGCGCAACGCGCTGCGCTGTTTGCAGAGCAGACGTTTTATCTTGGTTATAGCCCGACTGGCGAATTGTGGGCCTATGCCGCAGAGGTCAACGGTGGCCAGCCTTATCGTCTCATGAAGGCAACTTACGCCTTTGGCGAAAAAGAAATCATTACCGAAACTTACCCATTCGGAACTTATGTAACCACGATGACAATCGGCTCTCAGAAAGAATTCAAGACCACGCCCCTGCGCACTTTTGAAACAATTCCAGTGCTTGAAGAGGTCAGATCATCTGTTGAGACTGCTCAGGCGACCGAAACTTCAAAAATGTACTTTGCCGATGGCGTCGGGATAGTTTTGACCGAATATTTTGGCACCGATCTCACAAAGCCAGAATCCACAGATCAACTATTCGAAAGATATGCCAACGGTCTCTATGACCGCAACTTGCCGGAGATCTCCTCTAATAACGGAACCTCCCAGAGCGTTATCATCGGCAAACCCATGATCCCCGTAATTTTTAACGCCAAAGACGGAACGCGACCATATACCTGGAGTCTTGAAAACGTGCCGGCAGGTATTTCTATCAATCCCCAGACCGGCGAAATGGCAGGCACGCCGCCCTCCGAACTGACAACCCATTATATTAATGTTGTGGCTACCGATGTTTATGGCCGCCGCGGTTTTAAACAGTTTGACCTCGCGGTAGTCAAAGCACCGCCGTTTAACATCGTTTCAGACAATGCGATGTTGGGCGCTGGCAGCACTTACCAGCTGATTATCGGTCAGCCTCTCCAGAGAACTTCTTTCTCCGGGTCATCCAAAGTTGGTGCGGTAAATGTTGTTGAATGGTCTATCACCGGTGGTCTGCCGTCTGGCATAACCTTTAACCCTTCGACCGGCGCCCTGTCAGGCCGCGATGCCTCAACCGCCGAAGCGAACTACCCGATTACCATTCACGGTGTTGACGATCAGGGTGGCATTGGCGACTTTTCCTTTACCCTCGCGGTAGTCAAGGCTCCGCCAATTACCATCACTTCAGACAATGCGATGTTGAGCGCCGGCAGCAATTACCAGCTGATCCTCGGTCAGCCCCTTCAGGCAACTTCCTTCGCCGCCTTCACTACTGTTGGCGGCGGTGCGGTAACCGTGGTTGAATGGTCGATCACCGGCACCCTGCCGTCTGGCATAACCTTTAACCCTTCAACTGGCACCCTTTCAGGCACCGATGCATCAACCGCCGGAGCGAACTACCCTGTTACCATTCACGCTGTTGACAGTCAGGGTGGTACTGGTAACTTTACCTTTACCCTCGCCGTCGAAAAGGCCTCGCCGTTGACGCTCAGCACGAGCGATGCCCTGACTTCTCAGACTGTCGTGGCCGGCGACTCGATCACGCCGGTAGCTTTCTCGGCGGCAGGCAGTCTGGGTGGTACAATCACCTGGTCGGTCGCTGGTAACCCATCTGGAATCAACATCGACAGCAATGGTTATCTTTCGGGGGCTATTGATGTAATGGCCACCGCGCAGGTTATTTCTCTCACCGTCACTGCCGTTGACAACTATGGTGCCACCGGGTCGATAAATTACGCTATTACGGTGCAGGCGAAAGGAACTTATTATATTCCTGACTATTACCCGACTGTGCCCGGCGACCAATATGAATATGCTCAGTTGCCTGATTTAAGGCCAACGGCAGATCGAACCATGGTGGAAATACTTCCCGATAAGGTTGCCCTGCCCATAGCGGGTGGCGAGGTTGTGGATTTCTACAAGGATGTTACAACTGACATTCCTGCGCCGGTAACGCCGACGGTGAGTGTTCGCGCCGCCGTCAGGCCTTCGTTGCGTGGTAGCTTGCGAGGCACACTCCGCGCTCAGACAACTCCCCAGGATATTTATTATCGTGGCCAGGATTCCCAGGGTAATATCTGGCAATATAATGAGATTATCAACAATGCGGTTCCTTACAAAATTTTCCCGGCCTGGATGAACCCGGGTGACGAGTTTGAGTTCACTCAAAACATAAACGACGAGGTACATCCTGCTCAAACGGCTGTTACTCGGGTTGTAATTGGCAGTTCTCTTGTTAACGGGGTGAAAACGCCGTTAGGAGTGTATGACAATGTTATGAAAATCGTTTTCTATACAACTCTCACCCTTTCTGATCTAACAACTCAAAAATTTGCCAGCGAACTTTACTGTTCCAAAAACCTTGGGATTGTAGCCTATTCAAGCTATACCGATCAAACCCTGGCTGTTTGCGACTATCAGGAACTTCTGCTTTCAACCCTGTTAGCAGGGGCTCGCACCGACAATCCTCTTTTGATTACCACGCCCGCGGCGCTGACATATTCAACTGGTGTAACTTTGAATGCAACCGGTGGCGAATCATCTAAGGGATACGCCTGGTCTCTGGTTTCCGGAACCTTGCCAGCCGGTTTGTCCCTGGCTCCTTCCGGGGCATTTACTGGCTCCGCGAGCCCAGGCACCTATGTGCTTGAGATCAAGGCAACTGACTACTATTTCAGAACGGCAACAAAAACCTTCACAATGACCGTTCCCTGAAAAAGTTAAGCACTCTAAGCAAAGAGCCGCGGCAGTATATCTGCCGCGGTTCTTTTCACAATAATCAGAATCTTTTTCAGCGCTCTGCCCGGTTAACAGGGCAATCTGGCTGTATTCTGACTTTTGTCAGTGAAGGTGAGATGATCGATTACCAACCGGAAATGAGGCTTCGGTAAGGATTTCGTGAATAATCTGCATGGCACCCGGAGTGACTTTTTTCTGGGTGGCTGATTCGTAACGGGTTACAAAAGTGTCGAGATTGGTAAGAATGAAATAGGCTTCTTCCTGGTTCAACTTCATACTTTGCCTCCTGAGTGTCTTTTTACACTGTCTTCAATAAATATCGACATTTTTATAAAAAACTTTATAGTACCCGGCATATTTTTTTTGCCAGTTTTAAATGTTATACTTTTTGCATCTCGAACTCTTTGGAGGCGTATGACTTCCAGCGAATCTCAGTCCGCTAAAATTGCCTGGCACCGCAGAATAGGCAATCGCATTGTTTTGTCAGCCATTCTCGCAGCAGTTATTCCGCTGTTGCTGCTCGGCGGAACGATCACTATCAAAGTGCGC
>DAOPYA010000146.1:0-10314 GCA_035352635.1 Candidatus Rifleibacterium sp. | reverse complement strand
TGCAGTATTCGCTATGGGTCGGCCTGGTGTTCATTTTTCTGGCGTTGATTCCGGCCCGGGGCCTGGCCGGCAAGGCAGACCATGATAAGGCAGCCCGACACGAGCGCCAGAATGCCGCAAGCCCGGTTGCGCTCAGCAGGCCATGGCTGATCATCGGTCGTTTTGCCTTCTGTCAGGCCTTGATCGGCTTTGGCGCCGGCATGATCGTGCCGTATTTCAACCTGTATTTTCGCGACTGGGTAGGTTCGAGCATTCCGCAAATCGGCTTTGTTTTTGCGCTCGGGCAGTTTGGCACTGCCCTCGGTTCAATCCTGTCACCGGTTATTTCGCACCGTTTCGGCCTGATCAGGGGAGTTGCCTGGTCGCAGCTCTGTTCGCTGCCTTTTATGGCTCTGATGGCCTGGCGTCATGAATTCTGGATCTGTGCGGCCTGCTTTGTTTTCAGAGGCGCCTTTATGAATATGTGCGTGCCGATGCGCCAGGAAACCATGATGGAAATTATTCCTGATCATCTGCGCGCCAGAGCCTCAGCTTTCGACAGTATGGCCTGGAACATGGCATGGGCCCTGGCGATGTTTTTTTCGGGCGGCATAATCAAAGACTACGGTTACGACGTCTCGCTGGTGGTGGCCTTCTGCTGCTATCTGGCCTCGGCGCTGATTTATCTGCATCTGTTTTTACCCTGGGAACGCCTGCAAAAAAGCGCCTGAAGCGAAGGTCGAATCAGCGGGTTACTTCGCAAGCCGCTCCACCGCATACCTGATGTGCAGAGGGCTTAACATGGCGGCACCCAGCCGACCACTGATCGCAGCTCCCTTCACCTCATCGACGGCACGGCTGTCAGAAGCCACTAGTGCTGCCGCAAGCGCAGCAACCCGGTTGAATTCAAGAACATTGGCGTCGAGGCGTCGGTAATACATATCGATCTGGGTGCTGGCATGGCAGTTTCGGCATGATGCCTGCATCAGCACGCGTTTTTCGCCCCATTTTTCGGTGTGAACGCTCTGCATCGCCGCCAGGTTCCAGGAAAGGCGTTCGCCGGGATTGTGAGTAGCGGCTGCAGTTTCACTGGCAGGCGCCAGGTGGCAGACATAGCAGTCGGGCCGCAAAAGCCGTTCCTTTACCGGTATAAAGCCAGGCTTATCCAGATCAACGCCGCCTCTAGACATCAGCCAGTCATTGCCGTGGCGCGAAGCGTGCCAGGCCTCGTATGCCGGGGCAGCCCTGCCGCTGTGGCACCGGCCGCAGGTTTCCGGGCTGCGAACGCGCTTGAGCGAGTCATTATGATGCCCGTGGCAGGCGGCGCAACTGCCGCGGCTGCCATCTGAATTAATACGGCCAATGCCGTGGTCGGGCCAGGTATTGTTCAGGGGTCTGCCGCGCTTTATCTGCAGTTCGTTGCCATGGCAGACAGCGCAGGTCGTTGCGAAAAGAATCGGCGACTCAGTGCGCAGCGGGTGGTCTTTGATGGTATCGAAAGCCATGGCATGGCTTGAAGACGCGAATGAAGCGTATTGTTCAGGGTGGCAGGCAGCGCAGGTCATTGGCGAAACCGGCAGCTGCACCGAAAAACTGAAATGCCCGTTTTTGGCCGCCGGGTCAGCAGGGCTGGCTTTGTGGCATTCATAACAACCAACGCCGCTGCGGGCATGCTGGCTGTGTTCCCAGGCCTCAACCAGTTTGATCTGGCGAGAAGCATGGCAGTTAAGGCAACGCGCCGTCTCATCACTGGTTACAACCGAAGAAGTGTAGTTGACCGGCACGATTTCCGGTGGGGCTGGTTCAGGGTCAGAAGCAGTCTGGGCATGAAGAAAACCGGCAACCGCGAGCAGACCAGCCAGAATGGCCGGGGCAAGGCGGCCTCGGGCAATTTGCCAACGATTTTTGTGCTGTTCCTGCTTTTTCAAACCATACCCCCGTCATAACCTTGAAAAATCTGCCTGAAAATGCCACAATTAAACGGAATTCAGGCCGGTCAGAAATCGAATGGATCGGTAAATATTCTATCAGACGGCAAGCCTTTGGCAACAAGAACTTTTGTAACTGCATCCATCATCGGTGCCGGCCCACAGATAAATGCCACCGGTTCATTTTTGCCGGGAGTTGCGACTGCGAGTTGTTGCTCGATCAATGTGTGAACCATGCCACGCGCTTCAGTCCAGCCGTCTTCAAGAAGCGGTTGTGATAATGCCGGAAAATATCTGAATCTGGCGCAGGTTCTTGCCAGATTGCGGTAATGCTCTTCATAATAAAGATGTTCGCGGCTTCTGGCGCCATGAAAGAGCATGACCGGGGTTTTGAAGCCATCGTGCTCAAGATGGGCGATCATCGAACGCATCGGCGCCAGGCCAACCCCGCCGGCTACCAGGATCAGAGGTCTGTCGAGATGTTCACTACGCAGGGTCATATCGCCAAACGGGCCTGAAACCTCGATTGGGTCGCCGGGCACCAGGCCATGCAGATAATTACTGACCAGGCCACCATCAACGCGCTGCACGTCAAACGAAAAACTATTGCGTTTCTGCGGCGGTGATGCCAACGAGTAAGCTCTAAGAACCTTTTCCCAGGGTTGTTGAAAGGCGACCTGCATGTATTGACCGGGCAGAAAATCAATCTGCTGATCATCTGGGAGCGCAAAGGTCAGGGTTTTGATCGTTGGTGCCACCTGGCGGGTTTCCTTTAACCTGACTGTATAAGAACGCGCGTTCAGCAGTGCCGCAGCGACCTGCACCCGCAGATCTTCACGAACTCTGACCTGGCAGGCAAGGCGAGACTGGGCGGCAATTTTTTCGGGGGCAAGCTGCAACAGTTCAAGCGGCGTATGGTGACCGCCACCTGCCAGCACTTTAACTTCGCAACGACCGCAGGTGCCTTTGCCCCCGCAGGCGGCCGGCAAAAATATCTGTCGCGGAGCGAGTGCCTGCAACAGAGGTTGCCCGCATTCACTCTGTTCTGTCTGCCCGTTTACTTCGAGATTAACACGACCGGCCTGGCGCAGCAGACGACTGGCGAGCGACAACAGGCTGCACAAGAGCAGAACAAAGCCATTGATGAGAAGTATGGCGATCAAGATTTTGCTCATATTGCGCCACCGCTTATGACTTCGGCCAGCCCTGAGAAAACCATGGCCAGAACTGCTGCAAGAATCATCGAGATGCCGGTTTTTCCGAGGTGCGGGCTGATGACAGACATGTTGATGCGGCGGCGCAAGCCCGCCAGCAGGCAGATGACCAGTGTCCAGCCCAGGCCACTGCCGGCCGCATAAATGATCGCGGTGACCAGATCGTATTCACGAAGTACCGCGAACATTGAAACGGCAAGAATTGCACAATTAACCGCAATAAGCGGCAAAAAGATACCAAACGCCGCATAAATAGAAGGAAAAAATCGATCAAGAAATTCTTCGAGCACCTGGGTTACGGCAGCAATGCTCAGGATAAAAAACAGCAGTTGCAAAAATTCGAGCTCAAGGGGGCGCAGCACCTGAAAAAACAGTACGTGGTTGATGGCAACGGTTACCAGCATCACCAGGCTGACCGTAACACCCATCTGAAAGGCTGCTTTCAGGTCAGAAGAAATCGAAATCAACGGGCAGGTGCCCAGAAAATAGTAGAGTGAAAAATTTTCGGCAATTGCAGCGGTAAAAAGCAAGGTGAGCAGAGGCATGAGTTCCATCACCTTTCCCTCCCTGAGGCAGCCCGCAGGCGGTTTACCAGATAAAGAAGCGCTGCAAAAACAAGAAATGCCCCCGGAGGTGAATTGAAAACCCGGCACGGAATATAAAATTCTGGCATGACTGTCAGACCCCAAAGAGTGCCATTTCCAGCCGGTTCTCTGACAAAGGCAATGGCCAGCAGAACCATCAGATAACCAAGTGACACCCCGACGGCATCACAAACAGCTTCCATGGGGCGGTGCGAAACAGCGTAAGCCTCGAGACGGCCCATGACCACACAGTTGGTGACGATCAGCCCGACATAGGGGCCAAGAGCCCGGGCCATATCGGGGTAAAACGCACGCAGCAGTTGCTCGACCGAAATTACCGCAGTGACCACCACCAGCATATAAGAAATCAGCCGAAATCTGAACGGAATGCGATAACGCAGCAACGAGATGGCGAGCGAACTGAATATCGTTGCCACACCGACCATGACGCCCATAAAGAAAGCATTAGCAACCGAAAGAGTGACTGCAAGAGTCGAGCATAGCCCAAGAGCAAGCACAAATACCGGGTTGGCCGGTACCATGCCCTGCCAGATGATTCTCAGGTAATTCATTGGCTCCCCCAGATGGCATGCAATTGCTGCATCGCACGGTTAAGAAGTTTTTCGACGGCCCGCGAACTCGTGGTGGCACCGGTGACAGCGTCAAACTGGTTACTCATCACCCGGGCGGCCGCCAGCGCCACACCCTGTCGTGCAGTAATGCCGGCGAACTGGTCAGTAAAAGCTTCATCAGTGATCAGACTGCCAAGACCAGCGGTTTCATTCTGGTCTACTACCCGCAAACCCTGCAACTGACCACTGGTCTTATCATAAATAAATACCAGGGTAATTTCGGCCCACATTCCGTTGCCGGTGGCTTCACAGGCCCAGAGATCCGGCCGGGCAATGCCCTGCCAGAGTTTTATCCGGCCACCGGTGCGCCTGACAAACATCCGGTCGAAGTGCTCAAGCAACTGTTCTTCGACCGGCAGAATCTCGGCACCGGCTATCTGCAGCAGTGCGTCAATTGAACGCAGGCTGACTTCGGCTCGTTCACCGATCGAAGCCCTGGTGAACATGAGAAGCAGAGAACAGCAGAAGGCCAGCAGCAACATGAAACCAGTCGGACTTCTGGCAATATTTTCGGCGCTCATGTCGGGTTACCTCGGCGCATGATTAAATCGGTCAGAAGCGGCCCGACAATCTGGGCCAGCAGCAGCCCATAGACGGGGCCAAGCAGGTTCGGCGACCTGAAAACGAACAGCATCGCAAACCCGGCGAACAGAATGCCGCCAACCACCTGCCCCGCATTGTCTTCAGGCAGGGCAAAGCAGTCGGCAACCGCAACCAGAAGCAAGCCAGGTATCGCGCCAAGCAACAATGGGTGCAGAGCAGAGATTTCCAGGCCAGAGTGGCCACTGCCCAGCATTGTAAAAATCTGAATCGCCAGCAAAGAAGTGAGCCACCACACCCGCCGCCGCCCGGCCAGCAGAGAAAGGGCCGCCGAAGCCAGTAACAGCGGCAAACCGAATGCCAGCCCGGGCAATGATGGCAAACTGCCCGAATATGAAGCACTCAGAAGCGAAGAAGGCATAACTTCAGCGTAAATCTGCCAGACGGCTTTGCTCGGCGGCAAGCCGGCACTCCATATTTTGAAGCCATCAAAGGCTCCCGGCAAAGGTCTGACCGGGTGAAGAGAGGCTGTGTGCGAGTATCCAGCCAGCATAAAGACTACTGCCACTGCCAGAGGCGTAAAAATCTGCCGGCCATAGCCACCAAAACTGCTGACCGCAATAAGATAGGCGACGATCAGAATACCCGGAACCAACCATAGTGGCATAGCCAGAGGATAAAACAACGGAAACAGAAAAAACAGCTGCCATCCAAAAGAAGCCTGCGGGCGGGCTGATTCGCCAGATGGCTGCAACACCAGCATGATCAGCCGCAGACCGGCTCCGGTCGCCAGGCTCACCACCACAGCCGCGGCAAATTTCTGCCCAAATCTGCCGCAGATGAAAAAATAGAGTGGCAGCAGAAACAGCAGCAGCAGGTAATCGCACCGGTCAACCGGCCGATTCATTGCCGGGTCATTGATCTCTTGCATTGATACCATCATTTTAAGAATTGCAGGCCCGCCGGGCCGCAAAATGAGCATAAATTAAAGCACATCACCCGTCAAGCTGCGGATGCCGGGGAATCCCTGTATAAAGTTTGCACATTTTTATTTTTGCTCTAAACTTTTCAGGGGGGGCGTGCCGATAGATATAAGGGATAGTGTTTTTAAAACATAAGGATGTGTAAATTACTCAAGGAGGAGTAAACATGGCTATTGCTGCGTCAATATTTTCACAACGCTTCATGAGAGCCAGTCGCTTTTCAAGAGCAGTCGATGCCTTTTTCGGCCAGGAAAAATCTGAGCCGGCAAAATCGACAGCCAGCCACGAGAAAGACCTGCTCGAAGTTTCACCGATGAATCAGATGCGCCGGACTATCAGTCAGTTCAGAAGCCAGAAAACCGTCAGTGCCGAACTGCGGGTCAGCATGACCGTTTCAAGCGAGAAATCGTTAGAATCTGGCACTGGTGATGCGAAACTCGAGCGCGACCTCGATCTGATGCTGCGCATGATCAGCAAAAATGACGATGAATACGAAGCACTCAAGGCAAGATTTCAGAAATTGCTCGGCCAGCTGCAGGGTTCATCTGAAACGCCACAGGCTGCCGCACCAACTGAGGGCGCTAACGCGCCGGTTGCCGAGAATTCTTCGAATATTCCAGAGCCTGAGAGTCAGGCCCTGACCGACGAAGAGATGTCTGCCCGCCTCACCAATCGCAATTCATATCAGCTGAATCTGAAATTTAAAAAGACCACCACCAGCGAAGAACGCATTGGCATAAGCCTTGAAGAGCTTGGTATCAAGAAAGTCGATCCGCTGGTGCTCGACCTCGACGGTTCGGGCATCAAACTCACCGAGGCAGGAAAAGGGGCAATCTTCGACATCACCGCTGACGGAAAGCTCGACAACACCGCCTGGGTTAAGGGCAACACAGCATTGCTGACCTACGATCGCAACGGCAATGGCGTGGTCGATAATGGCAGTGAACTGTTCGGCGACCAGAATGGCGCGGCACACGGCTTTGGTGAGCTGGCAAAATACGACACCAACCGCGACAGTGTCATCAATATTCTCGACCCGGTATTCAAGGCGCTCAAGCTCTATCGAGACCTGAACGGTGATGGCAAAATGACGCGTAATGAATTCAGCACTCTCAACGAAATGGGCATCAAAGCGCTGAATCTGAACTTCAAACGTGACAACACTGACCTGAACGGCAATTCTCTGATTCTCAACGGCAGTTTCGAACGGGAAGACGGGTCGAAGGGGCAACTGGCTGATGTGCTGCTTGGCTATCGACAGCTTTCAGAGAAAGCCTGATTATTGAATGATGCAAAAACAAAGTTGAGCGGTTTCAATGAGCTGTTCTGACGGCCGGGTTGTTGCTTTTCACAGCCGGTGCTCACGATAACGAGACAACCAGAAAGATGATAAAAAAGAGAATCCCGGCAAAAAATAGCACCGACAATGCAATACCGGCCCAGAATTCTTTCAGATAGTCGCTGATGGTCCAGTCATGAAATTCTATGACCGGTTGTTCGCCGGCCACTGGCAGTTGCAATACTTTTTCTGCCTCACCCGGAAAAAATTGGCAGCCAGTCGTGCCGGCGAGTTTTTCTGCCAGTCGGTTCAAGGCATGCACCGACTGGTCGAGAGCATTGCTGACCGGCATTATTCGCCCTGATCTGAATAGCATTACCACCCGGTATGACCACCAGGTTTGTATTCTAGCCCGACCACGAATACCCGAGACACTGAAACCGCTGATTTCATTAAAACCAGCGACTTTGAACGCCCTTGAAAAGCCGAACAACCTGATTCTGAAGCAGACAACGCGCTGGCCGGAATCGAATTCGTAGCGACTGCTGAAACCGAACATCAGAAACACCAAAACTGCGAATAACGTTGCTGTGAGCGGCAGACCGTAGATACTCAGTTCGTGCAGATACCCGACAACCCAGAAAAAGTTGACCAGCGACAGAACGATTCCCAGCAACGCTATAAACGCTGCCGGGAAAATAAATTTTTCAAGGGTGGTCTGGTAATCGACAGTAACCGGTGTTGCTACCTGGTCAAAATCGGGCATCAATGGCCTGACGTGCCTTCCTGAGCAACTTTCAGCCAGTTTTCCATGGCAGCATCACCCAGGTTGTCGATCTGTTTATAGCCATCAGTGGTTATCAGACGACCATCTGGGGCAATAACAATAAGCGTGGGTATGTCAGAGACCTTAAAACGTTCTTTGAGAGCGAGTCTTACCGGGCTATCCCAGGCGATGGCTGGCCAGAGCATCTGGTAGTTGATCATGTAGGAATGCATATCAGCGCTGTTGTGGTCAAACCCGACCAGCACCACTTCGAATTTTTCCTGATGCTGATTGCGAAATGGCACAAGCACACGCGAAAAGGCTACACAACCACGGCACCAGCTTGCCGAAAAATAAAGTGCGAAGATTTTGCCTTCAAGACCTGCCGGATCGATGTATTTCTGTTCAGCATCAATCAGGCCTTCAGGAAAATACTCATCAAGAACAGTGCTGGTTCTGGTATCAACGGCCGCCTTCGCCACGCATGGCGCTGCAAGAAAGAGAACCACGACCAGCATCAACTGCACGGCAATTCGCATATTTTTCATAATACCTCACTGTTTTCGCACCTTCATAAAGATTGTAACACATTTTTTGGCAACAACAGACGACCGGGCCTTTGTTCCGACTTTTAACGGCTTAATGCAGCTGAACGTCAGCGGTTGCCAAACCACAGATCACCGGTCTTATGAGGGTTCTTCGTCGTCTTCGTCGTCTTCGTCGTCTTCGTCGTCTGATTCAAGAAGTTCTTCTGGAATACCAAACAGATCGAGTTCGGGGTGGTTGGCAATCAGGCGCAGCGCTTTTTCTTCATCTTCAGCTCGCACGACGACTTTCGGGAAACTGCGATCAAGCGGGCTGCCGCCACCAAAGATGCTGCCGAGCGATGAGTCGCGGTCTTCAGCGGGCAAAAAGGAAAAGTTGATCTGGGCCTGATCGAGCACTTCTTGAATACGATGCAACAATGCCATATCTTCTGATTCAAGAATGATAACGGCATCTTCAGGGTCAATATTAATAAAGTGGGCAAAGTTGGCGCCGGCATTAGCTTCTTCTTCCTGAAGGTATTCCATGACCGGTTCTTCAAGAAAAACATAGGTCTCATCGTTTAGAATGGCACGAACGAGTTTCAGGCCACATCCGGGGCAGTGATCGAGTAATTCGCTATGAAATTCGCGCTGGCACTGGTGACAGAGCAGAAACTCACCTTTGATTTTTTCGGTGATATTATTGAGATCAGCAACCAGATTGACCTGGCAACTTGAACATTCAGTAAAGCCTTCGCGAAATTCACCTTTGCAGACCGGGCAGTACATGTGGCACCTCGTGAAATAGAATTATCTGAATTTTACCATACGCAGAAGATAAATGAGCAGATTTCGTTAACATCTTGCCTTTTTATTGAGCCCAACATAGGCCTGATTAAGATGATGCCATATGCCGCAGAGAAGGTCAGTTCCTGATGAATGGCCGTAGTGCAGCACCTTCACCACCTCAGCAGATTTTATCTGGCGTTGCAGCAACGCGGCGATGAACGTTTCAAAGCGCAGCGAGAGGCGGCCACGGGCAGCAAAAGTTAACTGCTGTAATGCCTGCACAGTGGTTTTGCTGCCGGCGAGTTCAAAAAAACCATCGGGAACACTTATCTGATCGAGCGATGCAAAACGGTCGGCCAGCAGCATGCCGCTGAGAAAATCATCAAAGGCAGGCGTCAACCCCTCCCCTGCCCCAACAAATGCAGACAGCAGCTGCAAGTCGGGGTTAGCAGCCAGAATTATCGCTTCGGCAGCCGAAAGAATGTTTTTTTCGGTATTACAACCCAGAATCAGGTCAAGCACAAGCGAACGGCGGCCAAAAAGTTTGAGATTGCTGATCAGAATCAGCAGATTATCTCTAACCACCTCGCCCTGGTGATGGTCGCAGAATGGTAATACATTGACCGGCTCAGATTCTTTGAGGCAACGGTTCTGGCAGTTTGTATCCATGAATTGCAGGCAACCGGCACTCAGAAGAATCTTTGTTTCAGCGGCAACCATATCGATTACAGATGCCGGTATCAGAATGGCTAACGGGTGCAAGGCTGCACGCTCGGCAGTAAAGAAAAACAGGCGTTCGCCACAGCGGGCATCAAAACCGCTGGTATATTTATGGCAAACGTGCATCAGCAATGGTTCTGCTTCGGTACCGTCAAAATCGGTGCGTCTGGCGAAACCGGGCCAGTCAATACGCCCTTCGCTAGCGTTCATCGGCAAAGAAAAAATTTACAAAATTAAGTACCGCCAAAACCTGCGACCCACAGGCGGTTTCGTCAGACAGAACTATGCCGGCAAAGTCAGCATGCATGGCATCGTAAAGCTGCACAATCTCAGCTCGCGATGGTTGAGAATGGGTGACCATCGAACCGAGAAC
>DAOPYA010000145.1:0-10555 GCA_035352635.1 Candidatus Rifleibacterium sp. | reverse complement strand
GAGGGTGCGAAGATCGCAGAGCGTTGCAACGACTGACATGCCGTGATACCGCTGTGGGAGAGAAAAAGGTTTTCGTTTGCCCTGATTGGTTTTCGGGCATGTTTGCAGACTTGATTAAAACTGATTTTAATCTGCGGTAAAGGGTGGTATATTCTTGGGCATTGCGGCTGAAAGGATGATTATGGAACCAGCTGATTTTGCGGTAAAAATCGAAGAAGTAATGACGGAAGAGTGTTCGAGTTACGAGTGTCAGTTGCTTGACGACGACGAGATCGGGATTCTCTGGACTTTTCTGATCGAAGATACCATCAGCGGTTATCTTGGCATCGAAGACAACGAAGACACGCTCAAAGTAAAAACCATTTCGGTCGGTCTGCATCTTAAAGACATCACCGATTACAGCCGCGAAGAAGTTATGGCGATTCTTGAGGCGAACGGGGAACTGATCAATGCCAATTTCAGCGTCGTCAAGTTTCCATCACGCGAGCCTGAAGAGAAAGAACCGGTATTTGTCGAAGAGGGCGAAGACCTGATCTTTGACGACGAAGACGAAGACGAACCCGAAATGCGTGACCTGCTGATCATTCAGACCCGCCTGCCCTTCGACGCTTTCGAGCCGAAAGATTTTTCGGCCTTTGTGCATAACCTGCTCTTTCAGGCCGACACCATGCTCGGCAGCGGCGAAGACGACGAAGACGATGATGATGAACTCGACGAACCAGAGGATGATTAAACGATGAATGCACCAGCCAGCCTGCCTGAGAATATTCTTGCCGATATCGGCATCTACCTTGCTGCCGATGAAAAAATACTCAAGGCACTCAGCCCGTTCGGGGCAGGTTCTTCGGCCGCCGGCCAGGTCTGGCTGATTCTAACAAGCCATTCGGTGATTTTTCACACCTGCGAGATTGGCCGTGAGCCTCTGGTAGCGCTTTTGGCCCGTCGTGATATCCGTGAAATCGAATATTTTCAGAAACAGTCTGGCGTGCAGTTGACCTTTGTGCCGACCGGCAAAACGCAGCAGGTTTCGCGCCTCAATTTTACCCCCGACAAACAGGAAGAGCTCGAAGACTTCTGTGAAGAGCTCGCCGATCTGATAAATTTTAAAAAAGAAACCGCTTCGGGGGTCAAGATTTACAGCAACGCGCAATCAGCGGCTAAGGCGGCCAAGGCGGCCACAGTGGCCGCCACCCCGACGCAACAACCGCAGCCTTCATCTCAGGCGGTAGCCAAACCTGCACCTCAGGCATCGCGTGTTGATCAACCCCTTTCTGAAGAGGTCGAATTACGTCACGCCGCTTCAGCGCTTAAGCATAGCGACAAAGCTGCGAAAGTGCCGGTCTCCGCTGCCATGCCCGCTGCCCTGCCAGCCACCGCGCCAACCGCTAAACCCTCAGACAAACCGGCAACCTCTGCTGAACAAGCCGCGCAAGCCCGACCGGTCACCGAAAAACCTGGCAAAAAACCGCTTTTCGACCCGTCTGAGGTTAAAATCAGCAAGACGCCGGCCACTGATCGCAGTTCAGAGAGCAAAGTTTCGGGCAACGACAGTCTCGACATCGGCTATTTCATCACCGCCACCCTGATTTCGCTGCTGGTGGCCTTTATCTGGTATAAATTTTTTATGCTGGTGGCTGGCTGGAAGGAACCCCGGCCGCGCTGAACATGAAAAACCTGCTGCCATTACTGGTATTTGGGGTCTCAGACACTCTGGCAATTGTGGTTTCCGGGGTAATGGCCTACCAGATCAGGCTTTCGCAGTTCTTCACCGTTGACCCCTACCTGCAAAACCCCGGGCAATATTGGCTGCTACTCGGGGTTGCGGTGCTGCTCTGGCATGTGATGGCCGCGGCGGCCGGTGCTTACCGGCGCAAACCGGCGATTTTCAAGATCGACGAACTGCTGTTTCACTACAAAGCCTCGATGCTGCTGGTATTCATGGTCATGGCCGTATCATTCATCTATAAGCAATACGACTATTCGCGCCTGATCGTCTTTTTATCAGGGGCGCTGCTTATATTGACCGGCAACTTTTTCAGGCAACTGGCACACCGGTTGCTCAGCCGGCTTTACGCTGCCGGCACCGGCAACCGCAACGCGGCGTTTTATGGCAATTCTGCCAGCAGCGGGTTTTTGCGGCAACGCATTCAGAACAACCCCGGCTGCGGGCTGCGTCTCGTTGACTGCCAGGCCGCCAGCGCCGAAGAACTGCTCACTTTTCTTCGCGATCATCCGATCGACGACCTTTTTATCTTCAGCGACCAGGCCGAATATGCTTTTATCTGGCAGTTGCGCGAGGCATCGCAGAACCCGGCGCTGATGATTCACCTGGTTCCGTCGTTTACGAGTCTTTATCTGCGCAATCTGCAGGGGTTGTTTTTTGACGGCATGGTAATGCTGAGCATGAGTTCACCAGCCGGAAAAAGGGCCAGCCAGGCCCTGAAACGGCTGTTCGATCTGACGTTTGCAGTTCTTGCACTGGTCGTTTTTTCGCCACTGCTGGCTGGCGTAGCTCTGCTGATCAAGCTTGATTCGAGCGGGCCGGTGCTCTTCAGGCAGCGCCGGAATGGTCTGAACGGTGTTGAATTCGACATTTTCAAGTTTCGCACGATGCGAAGCGATGTTAACCCTTATTCAGAGACGCCACGCGAGCGCAGTGACCCACGCATAACCAGAATCGGCAGCTTTCTGAGGGCCAGCGGCCTTGACGAAATGCCGCAACTGCTGAATGTGGTGCGCGGCGAAATGAGTCTGGTCGGCCCACGCCCCGAAATGCCGTTCATTACCGAAAAATACACGCCCCTCGAAAAACAGCGTCTGAAGATCAAGCCCGGCATAACCGGGCTGTGGCAGGTTTACGCACGTTCCGAGAATCTGCCGATTCACCATCACATTGAGTATGACCTCTTCTACATCGAGAACATGTCGTTGCTGCTTGATTTTATCATCATCATCGATACGATCCCGACCGCAGTGCTACGCACCGGCATTTAAAAGAGAGTTCATAGCCCCGAGGTGCTGAACTGGCCCCAGAGACGCGCGAAATCATTGATTGCCCGACCGGTTTCAGAGACCAGGCTGCATTTGTTGAGCCTGATCAGGTAAGAAGCGTTGGCACGCAGCATGCGGTAAGGCACCAGTTCGAGAAGACGGTTGTTGTTCTTCCAGGTGACCGCGAAATGGCTCTTGAGGTCGCTGCCTTTGATTACCAGGCGTGAACCAGACTCGAGACTGGTGATTTCGATTTCGAGGTTGCTGGTGAGCGATTCGGGCTTCATGCTGCGGTCAAATGTAATCGTAAACGGCCCGCTGCGGCCGATGCCAGTGGCACCATTCGTCGGCGAGGTAGACAATACCGACGGTGAGGGGTCGACATCAGTTGTAAATTCACCATACATACCGGCGTAGCTTTTTAACAGGCGGCTGTCGGCGGCGTGGGCTTCCCATTTGCTGATAAGCAGGCTATAACGGGCATCGGGGCGCAGCTTGCTAAGCGGGTAGAGCTTGAGAACGGTGTTTCCTTCCCATTCAACCTTAAAGCGGCGCTGAATTTCAGGGCCAGTAATACTTACCAGAGAGCCAGTTTTTTTGTTTTCGATCATCAGCTGCACGTTGTCGAAAATCGAACCTTTTTCCATGGCCTGGCCGAAGCCGATAACGAATGGCCCGGCAATCGGAAAAGCGGTCTGACCGTTGAAAGGTCTGACATACGAAATGATCGCCTGCAAATCGGCAATCGAACCGGTGCGTGCCAGTCTTGCCCTGACCAGGGTAACGCCGTCGATGGCGACCGGCACAGCGTAACCTTCGATTGTCTGGTAGCCAACGCGTGAAAGGCGCAGGCTGACATCACTGTTACCGGCAGAGGCTGATGAAACCAGTGCCCTGCCGTCGGCCTGGGCTGAAACTGCCTGTTTTGAGCCTGCGTCAATGGTGACTTCGGCGACCGGGGTGATGACGCCGGCGCTGTTTTCGAGGGCTGTCACTTCGATCATGCCGCGTTTCAGCAGAAACGAATCGCCACGGGCCACGGCCACCGAAACGCTGTCATAACCGGGGTAGAAGGTCAGGTTATCGACGATGCGCGTTCCTTCGGGGGCGGCAAGTGAGGCCACGAAGGCCGCTTCCCAGTCGTAATACGAAACGCTGATCTGGGCGCTTGAAGCAACGCTTTCGCCCTGATCGAGATTAAATTCAACCATTCCGGAGGCATCGGTGACGCCTGAACTGCCGAAACCCGCGATTTCAACGCGAGCGCCGGCCACCGGCACAAAGAGAGCGCCGGCGTCTGCGCTCAGACGGCTGGTTACAAGAGAAGTACGGTCGGCATTGATTACCAGGCGGTAAACAGCATTGCCGATCACTTCGATGCTGACTTCGGCGCGGGTCGATTTGCCCCTGACATCTGTTGCGATGCAGGTAATAGTGTTTTTTGAACTTTCGAGCGGCGCTTTCCAGGTGGCGTTGCTGCCGCTGGTGCTGATAAATGTGCCGGTCGGGGATTCCCAGGCGATATTCACCTGACCGCCCGCCGGGTCGATGGCTTCGGCGCGCAGGTCAACTTCGGCCTGTGGCCCGACGGTGTTTCGGGCAGTATAAATGTTAACAACCGGCGCAAGAGTAATAGTCGAGGTATTACTTGCCGTGTTGGTGCCGTCGCCTCGGGTGATCGCCGCCTCAGTGTCGGTATCAGCGGCAGTTGGATTCAATGACGAGAGCGAATTTGAACTGGTGCAACCGGCGATTGCGACAACAATCAGGGCGCAAAGAGCCAGATAAAGAATGCGAGCTGAAAAACTGAAGTATTTCATAAAAAGCCTCCAACTTACCCGCCCTATCGACCGACACCCGAAATTTATTAACCATAGCGCCGGTGCCATTTGCAAAATTCGCATTGAATCATGCGGGGCAAAATTAGAGGCGGTTCAACCACCTCCACCAGATGCTCACACTAATGCAAGAGCCTATTGAGTATTTATAATCGGTTCGACGGCGTGGCCTATCAGCCGGCTTGCTTGGAAATATTATTGAACCCTGCAAAAACAAATATAGAGTCTGTTCGACGGCCCGGCCTATCAGCCGGGTTGCTTTTTCTACAGCGATTCCTCACTTCGTTCGTCACAAGCTTCCGAAAAAGCAATCCCGTCTTCTCTCCGGGCCTGTTTATGATTTATTAGAGGGAGCTTTAATTATGCAGTTATCAATAATAAGCTTTGTATACCATCGCATTGAATCATGCGGGGCAAAAAGTCGGGGTTGCGGGCCAGTGGGGCGTGCGGGCTGGCGAAATTATCAGTCTGAAAATCATGTACATTGCGCGGCAGGCTTAGCGGGGCGCGGGGCGCCAGAACAGACTAAATAATTTTTAATTTTGGCTTGATTCGAAATTGGCTTTCTGTTATAGTAAACTTTCACATCGGCTCTATACTGGAGGTTTGAAAATGTCTAGAATATGTATGGTTTGCAATCGTGGACCACAAGTTGGCTTCAAGCTTAGCCACTCTCATCATCGCACAAAAAGGCGCTGGAGCATCAACCTCCAGAGAAAACGGGTTATGTTGAACGGCAGCCGCGTTCGTGGCTACGTCTGCACCCGCTGCCTTGGCAGTGATAAGGTAACCCCGGTCAGCTGAGATTTCAGCAGCTCTGCCTGGCGCACAATGCCGGATGCAATCTGGCAAGATAGCCGGCCAGAGCTGCGAATATCACGGTCTCGGGAAGCATGTGGCCGAGATTGTAGGCGTAACTAACTGTCAGCGCCTGCCGCAGGGTTTCGTGATCGGCCGCAAAGAAGACCGCACCGGCAACAACGTGAAAATGCAAACGAATTATGTTTGCAGCCGTTGTTGCCGTTGCTGCTTTCAGGGAAGTGTTCCAGTCTGCCAGGCCGGCGAGGCCGAGTGATGCGAACGCCAGCGGGTAGTCGAGCAAAAACTGCAACGGGTGAACGATAACCGGCCGCATTGTCAGCAGCAGCACGCCAAACAGCGCCCCGCTGATCATGCCGGTACCAACGCCATGGCGTGCTGCCAGCAGCAGAACCGGCAAACCACCAAGCGAAACCGAGCCACCGTTCGGCAACTGAAATAGTTTAAAATTGGCAAGGGCCAGAGCCGTTGCCAACATAACACCGCACTCGGTGATTACTTTCAGATTACGCAGTTTCAAAGAATCTTGCTCCGGGTTTTAGATAGACAACACACCTGTAGATAAGATCACATAGAGTATGTATCACCGATTCGACGGCGCGGCCTATCAGCCGGGTTACTTTTTCTACAGCGATTCGCTTCGCTCACAAGCTTCCGAAAAAGTAATCCCGTCTTCTCTCCACGCCTTGATTTCAAATATTCAATGAGCTTTTGCATAGCCACACCAAAAAATCTGCGACGGTCAAAATGGCTGCCACAGGCAGATTCTGTCATGTGAACAATTCAACGTAAGATCGCATAGAGTATGTATCACCGATTCGACGGCGCGGCCTATCAGCGATTGCCTTGAAAGATTCTATGAGCTTTTGCCAGTGGAATCAAGAGAAGCAGACGCGAGAATCATGGCGCCGCAGGTTAAACATTAGCACCGGCAGGCAATTATTGCCAGAGGTTTTGCAGCTGTGGTCAGGTTGGGGGCAAAATTTTTTGGGCATTTTTGTTAACAATGGCAGTGACGGCCGCGAGAAAATGATATATTGGCAGCAATTATAGAGGAAGGGGAAACTTATGCGAAAATTTTTCTTGCTGGCAGCGCTGCTGGCGGCGGTGATGCTGACCGGGTGTGGCAGCGACAGCCTGAGCCGCACCGAGTATACGATTGCGACTGGTTCCAAGTCGGGGGTTTATTACCCGATCGGCGAAACACTGGCCATGATTCTCAAGATCGATTACCCGAACGTTAACCTGAAAATTCTCGAAACGGCGGGCAGTGTCGAAAACCTGCAGATGCTCAAAGAAGGCAAAGTCGATATGGCTCTGGTTCAGAACGACATCGCCTTTTACGCCTCGCAGGGCGAAGCGATGTTCAACGGCGACAAGATTACGAGCGTCACTGGCATTGCTACGCTGTTTCCAGAGGTCGTGCAGTTTATTGTACGCAAAGAAACCGGCATTAACACGCTTCAGGATATGGCCGGCAAAAAAATAGCGGTGGGCAGCAAGAACAGCGGCACTTATTACAACGCGCAGCAGATTCTCTCGCTGGCCGGCGTCTGGGAAAAGATCGACCAGCAGTTTATCGGCGGCACCGACGCCATGAAAGAAGTTCAGGAAGGCCGCCTCGACGGTTTTATCTTCACGAGTGGCCTGCCGAACCCTTCGATCATCGAGCTTGCCAAGAAGGTCGAAATCAATCTGGTCGGTGTTGAGCCTGAACTGGTGCAAAAAATCGTCAGCGCTCATTCATTTTATTTTCCGTCGACTATTGCCGCGAATCAATACCCCGGGCAGACGGGCGAAATTTCGGCAGTCGAAATCAATGCCATTCTTGTTTCGGGTTCGACCCTTAACGAGAATGACCAGTATCTGCTGACCAGGCATCTGTTCGGCAAGCCAAATGAACTTGGGCAGAGCCACCCGCGTCTCAGCAAAATGACCCGCAACAGCCTGCGCCGCCAGATGCCGATCCAAACTGGCAAAGGTGCTTACCGGGCGCATTCTGAAACCCCTTAATTACCTGCACAGCTATGCCGATAATCTGTCTGGCATAATTTTTTGTTTTTAAGGAGTGCAGCATGAAAGCAGAAACTGGCAACAAGCTCAAGGTGGGTGTGATTTTCGGTGGCAGATCAGGCGAACACGAAGTTTCGCTCGTATCGGCCAACTCGATCATGAAAGCCCTCAACCCTGAAAAATACGAGGTCATTCCGGTCGGCATCACCCGTCAGGGTTCATGGATGGTGGGGGTAAAACCCGATGCCATGCTTGAATACAGCAAGTCAAAGACCGCCGGCTGCCTGGCATTTGCCGGCACCAGCAGTGGCAAAGCCAGTCTCAACTGCGACCCGGCCAACAAAGGCCTGATGCTGCTCGACAAGCATAAAACCGGTGAACAGGTTAAACTCGATGTGCTGTTTCCGATCATTCACGGAACCTACGGTGAAGACGGCACTCTGCAGGGTATGCTCGAACTCGCTGACCTGCCCTATGTCGGTTGCGGGGTGCTCGCCTCAGCAGTTGGCATGGACAAAACCTTTGCCAAGCGCCTGTTCAGGGATGCCGGCATTGAAGTCGCACCTTATCGTGAATTTCTGCGCAGCACCTGGCGCAATGAACCTGTGGCCGTCATCGAAGACATCGAGAAGAATCTGGGCTACCCATGTTTTGTCAAACCGGTCAATTCGGGTTCATCGGTCGGAATCAGCAAGGCCAAAAGCCGCGAAGCCCTTAAAGACGCGCTCGATATGGCAGCCCGCTACGACCGCAAAATTCTGGTTGAAGCGCATATTGACGGCCGCGAAATCGAGGTTTCGGTGCTCGGCAACGACAAGCCGATCGCCTCTTTGCCCGGCGAAATCGTGCCATGCAACGAATTTTACGACTACACTGCCAAATATCTCGATGACCGCTCTGAACTTAAAATCCCGGCCGATCTGTCTGCCGAACTGACGACCCGCATCCGCGAAGCCGCCGTCAAAGCCTATCGCGCCCTCGACTGCGCCGGCATGGCCCGCGTCGATTTTTTCCTCGATCGCAAAACCAATCGCATCATCATCAACGAAATCAATACTATTCCGGGCTTTACCAGTATAAGCATGTACCCGAAACTCTGGGAAGCCACAGGCATCAGCTATTCAGAGCTTGTCGACCGCCTGGTCGAACTGGCACTCGAGCGCTACCGCGACAAACAGGAATCGTTGTCAGCGGTTTCTTGAGCCGTTTGCAAACAACCCCCGTTTCGGCAGCGAAGCGGGGGTTTCTCTTTAAGGGCGATCGCCGACGATCAGGCCCTTGAGGCGGCGGCCATCGCTCCAGTAACCGAGAAAGCGAAGTTCGGGAGCTTTTTTGAAGGCCGCAAGATCGACATCAAGCGAAAAAGTCGCGTGCGCCAGGGCGTCGAACAGCCGAAAAGTGGCGTTCCAGTCGAAGGCGTCGATGTGCATGGTGCGCAGGGTACGGGCATGAAACTTCTCGCGAAAAAGATTGACAAAGTCGTGGCGGTTCTCGACGATAAAACGTTCGAACTCAGGCAACTCAGGCGACAGGGGTGCCAGTTCATCAGCCACCAGCGGTGGTTGCCCGTAGAAATCTGACAGGGCGGTAATAAAAGCCTTGTTCTCGGTGCTGACCCGGTCAGCGGCATAAAAAATCTCGCGGGCGATCTTGGCTACAGGTTCATCAACCCGGTCACCGCTGATCAGAATCATACGGGTGCGGCGACTGATGCCGGTCAGGTCAAGAAGTTTGATATCACGTTGCCGTGGCATGACCAGCATCAGTGCCAACGGGGTCGGCAAACCAAAATAGTCACTGCTGGCCGCGACGTTGGCGGCAATTACGGCACCAATACCATGGCCGATTATGGCAAACCGGTCGCGGTCGATTTCGACGCCACGACGGGCAAAGGCCTGCTGCAAGAAGTCTTTGAGGGAACGCACCGTGTTGGTGTGCATGAAGCGCGAAATCTGCCCGCCGGCCTGGTAATAAGGAAAAACCACCACCCAGCCGCTTCGGCAGAGGTGCCGGATATGGCCGAGATAATAGCCGGGATTCGCAGTCATGAGGTCATGAAGCATAACGACGACCCCGGCTTTGGCAGCGGGCGGGTCGGCAGGTTCAAAAACCTGGTAGCGCTCGTGAGAGACACCGCTTTCCCAGGTGGTGAAACCGCCGTGGCCGTATAATCGACCACCCGGGCCGAACATGCTCTGAACCGGGCCTGCCGCAAGGCCACCGGCGCAAAGAACTGCGGCCGGCAACAAAAACATCACCAGCAGCAGGCACAGTCTGGTTGACAATCGACTGAGGGTCAAGATTCGAGGTATTTCTTTTCGATATGTTCGCGAAACAGTTCGAAACCCATTTTTTCGAGACCGGCCAGCACGATGAAAAGGGCAACACCAATCAGGCTGCCGGCTTTGATTTCAGCGCGTTTGACCTCGGCAAGACTCTTGTCGTGGGGCATAGAAATGTTTTCGACAAAAACGGCGGCGGCGGCAAGACCGGCCAGCCAGGTAAGCAGGTTCTCACAATTCACAAAAAGGTTCCAGAACAGGCCACCGACACGGCGTTCGCCCCTGAGCAGAGGTCGAGTGGCAAGATAAAACGGCAGAAGTAATGGCCCGAGCAACAGAATTGCCAGAACCCAGAACCAGTCAAGACTGCTGCGTTGCCGGCTATCCCAGGCAACCCACAAAGTCGCAAGTGCGCGCACCCATCTTGGCCACATAATCTTTCCCTCCGATTGCTGGTATGTAGATTTAAGAATGAGGGTAACACAATTCTACAATTAAAAAAACTGCGAATGTCATTCGCAGGGCAAACAGGAACTTTTTTCTCTCCAATAGCGATCTTACGGCATGTCAGTCGTTGCAACGCTCTGCGATCTTCGCACCCTCATAGTTCCA
>DAOPYA010000144.1:0-10561 GCA_035352635.1 Candidatus Rifleibacterium sp. | reverse complement strand
ACCTTGACCGCGACTACTGGATGGATTCAGAAGAATCAATCGAATACGGCATCGTTGACGCTGTTTATAAATTCTAAGCGGCTGCGGGCGTCATCATCAACTGGTGACGCCCGTTTTGTCAATCAAAGAAGGTAAAACCATGGAAAACTACTTTGCAGAAACCCGCTTTGCGGTTACCATCTGCGATCTTGATGGCAAAATCGTCTACATGAATGATCGTGCCTGCAAGGTGTTCGAAAAATATGGCGGCAAAAACCTGGTTGGTCGCAGCCTTTACGAATGCCACAAAGAAACTTCGCGTGAGATGATCAAAAAGTTCATGACTGATGGTACAACCAATGCCTACACTATCGAAAAGGCCGGGATGAAAAAGCTGATTCACCAGTCGCCCTGGTTCAATGAAGGAAAAATTGCGGGTCTTGTCGAGCTTTCGATTGAGTTACCAGCTGAAATGCCGCATTTTGTCAGAACACCCTGAGCAGCCAGCATTCATTTTCGTTTGAAAATACCGCGCCAGCCGGTTGATTGCTGCATGGTAGGCAATTTGAGGCGTGGTGCCAGGCCGATCGATTCGGTGACAAAATAGACTTCTTTTTCGTGACTGCGGGCCAGTTTAACGATTTCTTCAATGTCGATGCGCCGGCATGGAACTTCGATTTCCTGCACGGCCCGGTCGCCGTCGATGCCTTCGAAAATCATGACCTGGTAACCCATGCGCCGCAATTCATCAGCAACCATCCGGCCCTTATCAAAAAATATAATGCGCAACAGGGCATTGCCAATGGCAAAACGCTTTTCGATCATTATGCCGGCAACATTGCCCGAAGCATAGCCGAGGGCGTAAAAAATCGCGATTATCGGGCTCTCTTTAAGTTTTTCCATGACTGTCGAAATAACGAGCAACCAGATGCTGACTTCAATGAAGCCAAGCACGAATGCCGTTTTGATGCGGCCCTGCACGATGCTGATGATTCTGATAGTACCGACCGAGACATCAACAATGCGGGCAAAGAAAACAAGAACACAGGTAATGAGAATATTTAAATCGACAACCATGTTTAACAACCCGCTTTGGCTAATAAATAAGGCATTTTCAGAGACATGAGTCTAGCAGATATCCCGGGAGTTAGCAAACTCGGGGGTTATTAATCAGGCAGAGCTTTATTTTTGCGCGGCAAGGGTCGCGAGAACCCATTGCAGAGCTTCTTCGCGCATTTCTTCAGGGGCAGTCTGGTGCCCGCCGGCAAATTCGAACCATTTAAGTTGCCAGCCAAGCTTTTTAAGAAATTTGCGGTCTTCCTGCATCAGCTTGTAATTAAAATCGGTGGGGCTGGTAAGAAAGGCGCAGACCTTGTCGTGCGGGTAGGTATCAATGTGTTTCAGGCTGTTTTCGTGAATGTAGCCAACATTACTGATCACCGCCGCCACCGTATCTGGGTGGAAAAAGCTGAACAGGTGCGCGGCCATGCCGCCGCCGGAACTGCCTAGAGCGATGACGCCCGGGTTGACCGGAAACTGCTCAACGACCTTCTCTTTGATCAGCTTATTGAGACGTTCAAGATAGGCGGGGATATCCATGCCATTCTTGATAACTTTCGAAGCCAGAATAATGCAATGATTGCGATCAGCATGCCCACCCCAGGTCGAAATAAGACCTTCGGCATCAGCACCGGGCGAAAAAGCCACAATTAGAGGGTATTTCTGGTCGGTATCGATGCCATCTGGAACATAAATCAGGTATTCTTCTTCTTCGTATGTGCCAGAAGCCAGCGGTGCTGCAGTCAGAGGGCCGAACCATGAGGTTAAAACCATAATCAGAACGAGAACCGGAAAAAAGTTTTTCATTAAAACTCCCGCCAGATCAAAGTGATTCGCAAAGGTCACCGAGGTTGCGCTTCATATTATACACTATCCGCTGAATTTGCTCAGCCCCGCCACCAGCAATTCTCGGTGAGTTATATAACCCACATCAAAAGCCACTGGTGCTTGACTTGTTTTCTTTTAAAAGCGTCAGTTTCGGCCTATCAGGCGGGTTGCTTTTTGTCTGAGAATTACTGCCCCGCTGCTGGTCAGTTTTTGTCGAGAGTGGCGTGCCATGGGCAGGCAACCGAGTGGCCGGGAGCTATTTCGACCATTGGCGGTCGGGTGGCGGCACATTCGTCGCGGGCAATGGGGCAGCGTGTGCGAAAGCCGCACCCGGAAGGCTTATTCAGTGGCGTTGGCACATCGCCTTGCAGCATGATGCGCTTTTCGCGTTTAACGTTCGGGTTGGGCTGCGGAATAGCTGAGAGCAGCGCCCTGGTGTATGGGTGACGCGGGTTGTTGAAGAGTTCGTGAGTATCGGCGATTTCGACCATGTTGCCGAGATACATTACCGCGATACGGTCGGCAATATGCTCTACTACTGCAAGGTCGTGGGCGATAAAA
Organism: Candidatus Rifleibacterium sp.; assembly: GCA_035352635.1. Taxonomy (GTDB): domain Bacteria; phylum Muiribacteriota; class Ozemobacteria; order Ozemobacterales; family Ozemobacteraceae; genus Rifleibacterium. The sequence goes on along the minus strand of DAOPYA010000144.1, from coordinate 8,134 downwards.
ATATAGGTCAGCCCGAATTCTTCCTGAAGATCCTGCATCAGATTGATTACCTGCGCCTGAATAGAAACATCGAGCGCCGAAACCGGTTCGTCGGCGATCACGAGTCGCGGGTTTGTTGCAAGGGCGCGGGCAATTCCGATGCGCTGCCGTTGGCCGCCCGAGAATTCATGGGGGTAACGGGTGGCCTGCTCGGGCGAAAGGCCGACTTTTTCCATCAACCAGCCGACCTTATCGAGCATTTCACGGGGAGTCAATTCGGTGGCATGAATTGTCAGGGGTTCCATGATGATGTCGCTGACCGTCATGCGGGGGTTCAGCGAGGCATAGGGGTCTTGAAAAATCATCTGGATTTCTGAGCGGAAGGGGCGCATCTGATCGTTATTCAACCGGGCGATATCAACGGTCAGGGGTGTTGGCACAGTAAAGGGCGGCACCCTGACCGATTTGTTGCCTTCTCTGACAGCGGTAACCGGCAGTTCGCCGCTCAATTTAGAATTAAAGAGAATCTGGCCACCGGTCGGCTTGTTCAGGTTGATAAGGCATTTGCCGGTTGTCGATTTGCCGCAGCCTGATTCACCGACCAGCCCGAGAGTTTCGCCTTCGCGCAGCTCGAAACTGACCCCGTCGATCGCCTTGACGTCAGCTACTTTCTGCCTGAATACACCGCCGAACACGGGAAAATACATTTTGAGATCTTTTACTTCAAGCAGGGTTCTGCCTGACTGGTTTTTCTGGCTCATGGGTTACCTTCCTGTTACGCTTTCTTCATCGGCTTTGCCAGGTGGCAGCGCACGAAGTGACCGGGCGAAACTTCGACCATTTCTGGCATCTGCAATTCACAGTTCGCCAGTTTCTGACGACAGCGCGTGCAGAAACTGCAACCGGCCGGCAGATTGAACAGCGACGGCACCATGCCTTCAATAGTGCTGAGCCGCCTGATTTTCTGGCCGGGTTTTGGGAGCGAGGCCAGCAGGCCCTGGGTATAAGGGTGCCCCGGGTTGTTGAAGATTGATTTGACGTCGGCAATTTCTTGAATCTTGCCGCAATACATGACCACGACACGATGGCAGGTCTCGGCGATTACCGCCATGTCGTGGGTGATCAGCAGAATTGCCGCGTTAGTGGTCTTCGCTTTGACATCGAGCATCAATTCGAGAATCTGCGCCTGAATCGTCACGTCGAGTGCCGTCGTCGGCTCATCGGCGATCAACAATGATGGGTTGCAGGCAAGCGCCATGGCAATCATGACGCGCTGGCGCATTCCGCCAGAGAATTGATGCGGGTATTCATCGAGACGTTCACGCGCCGACGGAATACCGACCAGATCGAGCATGCCGGCCGCCTGGTCACGGGCCGCATTTTTGTTGAGCTTCTGGTGCAGAATCAGCGATTCGGCAATCTGCTCACCAATAGTAAAGACCGGGTTGAGGCTGGTCATCGGTTCCTGAAAAATCATCGAAATTTTGTTGCCGCGAATACGGCGAATTGCTTCGTAGTCTCTGGCGCGATAGGCCTGCAACAGGTCGGTGCCCTCGAAAACGATCTGCCCATCGACGATTTCGCCGGGCGGGTTTGGAATCAGCTGCATGATAGAGAGCGAGGTTACGGATTTGCCAGACCCGGATTCGCCGACGATGCCGAGAACTTCACCGGGCATGATGTCGAAATCAACGCCATCGACGGCTTTAGCGATGCCGGCTTCGGTTTTGAAGTAGGTTCGCAGGTTCTTTACCGTTAATAATTCTTTTGCCATTGCGACTTTCTCCTTTGTTTACCTGAGCCGTGAATACTGTTTCGGGTCGAAGGCCTCTCTGATGGCCTCGCCGATGAACGAAACCAGCAGGAGCGTGCAGAACATTGCCAGGGTCGGCGACAGAATCAGCCAGGGTTTGGTCAGGTTGGCCAGCCCCTGCCCCAGCAGCTCACCCCACGACGGGGTCGGTGCCGGCAGCCCGAAACCGAGAAAGTCGAGTGAAACGAGCGAGCCAATATCGGCTACCACTGCGAACGGTGCGAACGAAATGACCGGAGTCAGCGCGTTTGGCAGAATATGCCTGAAAATGATCGCCGCATCGGTGCACCCGATGGCACGGGCCGCAGCGACGTAATCTTTTGATTTTTCACGCAGAAATTCGGCCCGGATGTAATAGGTCATGCCCATCCATTTGAAGATGACGAGAATGCCGACCAGCATCCAGAAATTCGGTATCATGATCGCCGCAAAAATCATAACCGTGTAGAGAAACGGCATTGCCGACCAGATTTCAACGAAGCGCTGCATTACGATATCGAAGGTGCCGCCATAATAGCCGAGCAACGCGCCAACCGTTATGCCAATAAGGTAACAGAAAAAGCAGACAACCAGTGCGAACGAAAGCGAAGTGCGAAAACCATAAACCATCCGGGCAAACACATCGCGGCCCCGGTCGTCAGTGCCGAGCAGGTGTTGAAAGGTTCCAGGCTGTTTGATGCCGGGTTTAAGCTCAAACAGCCCGGCAACCGCCATTTCGCGGTAAAGTTTGGCGATATCGAGACCAACCCAGTCGGGGCGCTTGTATTTGTTGGTCAATTCATCGCTGGTTGGCTGTGTTTCAGGAAGAACAAACAATGATTCTTCAAAAAACGCCTGGCGCCAGCGACCGGTCAGCCAGGTCGGCGGGTGCGGTGGCCGGCAAGGCAGTTCGTCGAGCAACGATTCGAGCGGGCCATACGGGTAAACTGGCATCAGAACCCAGTCGTCACCCCATTCCTGGTATTTGCGGTCTTCTTCGCCCGGGTTGCCGGCTTTAAGGCGCTCAGCCCGTTCTTGATTGCGGGTTTGATAAGCCTGTTTCATGATGCGGTAATTAGGCACCCCGTAACCCTTCATTCCGAACGATCTGGCACTCTCGAAGCTGAACAGCGTGAAGTGAATCTTACCCTGGTATTTTACGAACAGCGCTTTGCCGTTGATCAGAAACTCTGCGAAGAACGATAAAAAAAACAGGGAAAGAATAAAAATAAAAGCGTAATAACCACGTTTCAGGCTCTGGAACTTGCGCCAGCGCCGCTTAAAAATCGGGCTGGTAAAAAACATGCCGAACGAGCCACAGGCCGCGATTATAATCGGCAGCAGGTAGATAACCATTCCGGCGGCAAGGCCAAGGCTTATGGCAGACTCGACTGAATAATCAGGGTTGATGCCCTTCGCGCCGATGGCCGGAAAGACTGAGTAAATAGCTGCCCAGAAGATTATCAGGGCAACGGTATTGAATAATTTGGGGTATTTTTCGTATTTTTCTTTCATGAGAAGCGGATCCTCGGGTCAATGATGCAGTAGAGAAAATCGGACATGATGTTGCCAAACAGTTTTAGCATGGCACCGATGACGAGAATGCCGAGTGTTACCGGGTAATCTCGGGCAATCAGTGACTCGTAACCAAGCAGGCCAAACCCGTTAATATTAAAGACCTTTTCGATCAGGTAAGAACCGGCGAGAATCAACGACAGCATGTGCCCCAGCCCGGTTGCGATCGGAATCAGCGAGTTGCGCAGCGCGTGCTTGAAAATGACAGTGTTTTCAGAAAGGCCCTTGGCAAAGGCCGTTCTGACGTAATCCTGGCCAAGGTTTTCCATGAGTGAGTTCTTCATTAGAACTGTGTGCGAAGCAAACAACCCGAGAATATAACAGAAGACCGGCAGTGCCATGTGCCAGGCTGTATCCAGAAACCGGCCAAACCAGGTCAGATCATCGTGCTTGCCGGTGGTCAGCTGCACGCGGCGCTCAGCCGGAATATGCCGGTAAGCCGGATGGTTCGAATTGACCATGTCATCTTCTTTGAGTTTCGGGTACTCTTTGCGAATTTCGGCCGGCAGATCTTTTGCCGCCCCACCCTGCTGCAGATACTGCGCCAGAGTTGTATTTGCCTGAATCGAGGTACTCTCTTTGCCGCCAAGTGGCACCAGATCAAAATAGGCGTTACCGCCAAGCAGCATGAGCAGCAACACGCCGGCTGTCCAGCCCGGAATCGAATAACCGACAAACACCATCACTGAGCTGACCGTATCGAACGCCGAACCGTGCTTAACCGCTTTCCAGACACCGAGCGGAATACAGATCATGTAGGAAAGCAGAAAACCAGTTAGACCGAAGATAATCGAAACCGGAAATTTTTCTTTAATAAGCTCCCAGACGGGCCGGGAATGCGTGTCTGAAACACCAAGATCGAGATGCACGACTCGCCATAGCCACTGAATATAGGCAAGGTAGAAGGGCTTGTCGAAGCCATAAATTTCTTTGAGGCGTTGCATCATTTCTTCAGAAATCTGACCCTGCGTGGCCTGGTTGCTTGAACTACCGCCGCCGCCCTCGCCTGTCTGCGACATCGCCTGCTGATAACGCAGCACTGCCTGTTCTACCGGGCCACCCGGCACAAAGCGGGTTACCGTGAAACACAGAAAGGTAATACCGATGAACGTCGGGATCATCAGCAGAAATCTGCGGATAAAATAGCTGTACATTACTGTTTCTCCCCTGCGGTTGTCGGGTAATGCTCGTCCCACCACTTGACGATCTCTGGCCCGACCTCGAGCTTGAGATTCTTCTGGCGGGCTTCGGCAAGCGTTTTTTCTTTTGCCTCGTCATACCACCACAGCGACACAATCGAGCGCTGGTCGCTGGTTTTGGCGAGAATGTAGTCGGGCATGCCGAATTTATTCCAGAATAACAGGCGGGTGTGGGCGGCAAACCAGCCCAGTGCGTAGAGATGGTCGTTGCAGGCGATACCGTCAATCTCGCGAACTGCCTTGATTCGCTCTTGTGGGTCGAACATCAGAGGGTACTGGTCGCAGATTTCATCGACACGGGCGTTTTTAAAACCCCAGATGTTGTTATTGTTGTTCTGATCGGCAAATTTCGAGTGCATAGAACTCTCAGGGTTCGGAAACAGGATCCCGCCGTAAGCACGCGAACTCATTTCGAAGTTGCGCTCGCCGACTTCCTTGATATCGGTGGCCCAGGTAACCTGCTTGAGATTGAGTTTGATGCCGACATCGCGCAGGTCTTCCTGAAAAATCGTGTAGATGCGCTCAGAGGTCTTCTGCGTGTAATTAAGGGAAAGTTCAAAGCGCTTGCCGTCTTTGATCAGCCAGCCCTCGGCGTCTCGGTTTTTCTGAAGCCAGCCGGCTTCTTCAAGAAGTTCGACTGCCTTGTCGGGGTCAAACCTTACCTTCGGGTTGCCCGGGTTTTCGTAGGGCGAGTTCGGGTAGAAGGTGTCGAGATATTCGTATTCGTTGAAGAAGAGCTTATCCATCATCTTTTCGCGGTTATAGAGATGGCCGATAGCCTTGCGAACGCGGATATCATCGAAGGGCGGTTTTCGCTTGTTGAAGGCAATGCCGCTGACGCCGATCGGGCGGTGCGTGTAGACCTTGCGTTTTTGAATCAGGCCGTTGGCGAGTTGCGGCATCATGGCCGGAATGTATTCCTGGTGCCAGTCGCGGGCTACGTTCACATACATCCAGTCGAGTTCGCCTTTTTTGAACTTTTCTTTAACGAGATTTTCGTCTTGAATGAAGATGAAAAGCAGCTTGTCAAAGTTGTAATAACCGACATTTTTTTCGATGTCTTTCTGCCACCAGTCTTTGCGCCGCACCATGATGATTTCTTCGTTGACCTTGGAGCTTTCGTAGGTGTAAGGGCCAGAGCCGGGCATCATTTTAAACTGGTATTCTTCGAGGTATTTTTTGCCATCGAGTTTTTCGATTATATGGCCAGGCAGCACAGTCATGAAGCCAATCGACATGAAAGCCCGCCAGTTAAGCTGCTTCGATTTGATCATGACGACCCGGTCATTGAGAGCAACCGGCTTATCGTATTTGTTCCAGAAATCGATAGAGAAAGGGTCGTCGATGCCGGGGTCCGTGTAAAGTTCCCAGCTTTTAACGATGTCTGAAGCAACGACTGGTTTGCCATCAGACCATCTGGCGCGTTCATCGAGTTCAAAATAAAAAGTAACCTTGTCGTCAGCAATTGCCCAGCGTTTTGCCAGGTTCGGTGCGTAGCTGTAGGTAATCGGGTCGAGGTCGAGAAGGCTTTCGTAGCAGATGCCGGTCATCATGCTGGTAAAGGTCGAATTGGCGTTTTTGCCAACAGTACGCAAGGTCGGCGGAAAAGAAGTTTCAACGCTGGTCAGGGTACCGCCCTTTTTTGCATCGCGACTGCCAAAACCTTTGTATTCCTCATTGGTTTCCCATTTGAGGCTTGCCAGGCTGGCCTGTATCTGGGCGTCACTGAGGTTTGCGATGCTCGTCGCGGCAACCCCATCTGACCCTGAAGCGTTGCCTGGTGCGACAAAAGCACCGCTTTGCAGCATCTCAGTCAGTTTTTTAACGGCAGAGGTGTTTTCTTTGAGAGCATCGATGCTTTCTTTGAGCAGTTGTTCGCGGTCTGGTTCACCAGTCTGGGCGGGTAATGGGGCCGTCATAATGCTCAGCAACATAAAAACAGACAATAAAAGTCTTCGGGGCTTCAATTGTGTAACTCCTTAATCCTGCAAAAACTCTATATTTCGTGCCAATACCTTACCGTTAAACCTGCCCCGCTGGCAACCTGAAAAATTTTAAGGCCAATTATTCTGCTTGCCCCGGCAGTTTTTACCATCCTGGCGAAGGCCGCATAAAAGTGCCTGAGTCTGTTGAAGGGCAGACCACCCGCAATATCACTATATCTTCGCAAGCCCGAAACTTCTTTGCCTGAAAAAATTAAAAACCGGCCTGACACTCTTTGTGTCAAGGCCGGTTGCAAAACTTCGAACCGCATCTTTGTTATATTTATTACATCATGGCTCAACAGTTATCAGCCCTGCGAAGCTTCTTCGATCATTTCGAGTTCTTTGACCCGCAGCAGGTAAATACCGTTTTCTTCAACGAAATTCACGGTGAAGAGGCCCTTGCCGTCATAAACCAGCAGACGGTTGATAAACGCCGCCGGAAAAGCTGTAGTCAAGCTGGCGCCCGGGTTGCCTGCCAGCGAAAAGCGGCTGAGGTTGAACGACAGATTACCAGTTTTTTCGAGCATGCTTTTGAAGCTGATAAAGACTTCGTCTTGGTTGCGAAACATCAACAAAGAAGGCTCGGCATCGATACCGACGTCAAGAACCTTTAATTCGGCCGCTTCACCCGTCTGATTGACCAGACGCATCAGGGCAACCGATTCGCCCTTGCGGCTCAGATAAAGAATATCACCGTTGGGTTCACAGACAAAACCTTTGCCAACACATGCCTGCTCACGCAGTCGCTTGCCGTCAGCGGCAAAAACGACCAGCAGCGGCGCCGACTGATCAAGAACGGCGAGCCGGTTGCCGGGCAGCAGTTCAAGCTGCGCCGGGAAGCTTAGCCCGGTTGCAAAGCTGGCGACGACCTTCCCGGTCATGTCGATTCTGAGGACGTCAGCCTGCTCTGAACCAACGGCCCAGATAGCCGTATTTTTGCCCTCAGCGTCTTTTTCGAAGGCGAAGTCGGCAATTACCAGTTTGTCGGCATCTTTGACCGACACAGCCTGCAATTCGTGGCCGTCGCGATTATATTCAACGAACTTTCCGGCAATTGAATCGACTGCCCAGACCGTCTCGCCGGCAAATCGCAGCGAGGCTGGCCCCATCGGCAGCGCCCGCCCGAAGTTTTCGGGGGCCTCTTTGGTGGTAAGAACCCGCAGACCGCTCTCACCCGCACTCAGACTCAGGTCAAAAGCCATACCCGGAATGGTTACCAGTGCTGCACATATCGTTAGCATAATAATTTTTTTCATGGTGTTTCTCACATTCATTTGAATCATGGCAGCGCCCACCCGAGGTAGGCGGGGCCTTTCCACATCTGGCTCATAGGCATTTCTTTGATGCCATTGCTGCTGGTGGTGATGATGATCGGGTCATTCGGGCCATTCATTTTGCCGGTGGCAATAAAAATGTGGCCATAAGGGTTGGTTGAAGTTGTGCCTGTGAACAAAGCTGCCCCGGCGGGCGGATTTTTGTTGACCACAATTTTGCCGGCCCTCTTGCAGTTATAATAGGCCTGAATGGCACTTGGTGCTGCCAGCACGCTTTTCGAGCGCCCGTAAGCTGTGCCGACAAAGGCGAGGCACCAGCCATCCCAGGAG
>DAOPYA010000143.1:0-10650 GCA_035352635.1 Candidatus Rifleibacterium sp. | reverse complement strand
TTATAGTCTATTGCAGCGGGTGCCGGCTGTATCATATTTTTCTGGATTTTTCAGGTGTGAAGTGACAGATGGTTTCACTAAACTGGGAAGAGTTAGGATGACGTGGGAAGTGTTGAAACGGCGCGACTTTTAGTCGGGTTTTTAAGTTGGCAGTTTTGCCACATGGTTTTAATAAAACGTGTCCAAAATTGGACAGATGATTTGACTATGTGCTCAAAATTGGACAGATGATTTGACTATAAGTTAGCCTCAAAATCTTCTTAACGGCAGGGCCGCAATGACCTGACCGAGCAGCGAAAAGGTTGAATCTGGCTGGAGTTCATAGGCTTCATAGGCGGGATTATCGCTTCTAACCTTTATTTTACGACCAGGCATAAATTGAAGCCGCTTGATAAAAAGGGCTTCTTCGCTGCGAAAAACCCAGATGCCGTCGCAAGGCTCCACCACGCAGGAGCGGTCAACAAAAACCATTTCTTCCGGCATGATCGTGTTAGCCATTGAATCACCCCGAGCCTGTATCAATACGAGGTTTTCGGGATTGGCCCTGAGTTCGCGATGAAACCAGGCATCAGTAGCCGAGAAAACAGCCCGAACGTCCTCTGGTAATATATAGGTGCCCTTGCCACAAGCTGCCTCCACGGTTAATGCCGGAATATAACGCAGATCAGAGGATAGCTGAAATTCAACCTGTCGGCCCTCAAGATTGATTATGGTAAATGATGGTGGCTCAGCCAAATCAGCTAGATAATCTCTCTTTAGCATTGGGCCCGTGCCGTCTATAAGCCACTCAAGGTTTGCGCCGGTCTTCCTCGCTATTAAAGACAAGACCGCCCTGACAGGTTCGCTTTTCCCTTTCAAATACTGATGAAAACCGGAAGAAGAAATATTCAAATCAGCGGCAAACGACCTTGCTGATTGCTCTCCGACCAGTAGCCTTAATCTGTCGGCAAAACTGCCAACTCTCTCTGCTTGAGTTGGCAGTTTTACAATTTTACCCGATGTTGCTTCCATCTTAGCTTGTAGTCCTGTTCTAACGTGATTTTTCTCAATGACGACTGCCAACTCTCTTTGTTGAAATTGACGCTCACCCTATCAAAATTACGCACAACAAGAGCTTGACATTGGCCATATTTAAAGACATAATTAAGTTACTTATTGAGTAACATACGGAAGTTTAACAAAATTATGAGGTCTGTCAAGGATTCATGAACGGCAAAGATGATTCGAGATAACTCCAACAAAATATCAGAAAACCGCATAAATGCAAAGCTTGAAGTAATTAGGCTCTGGACTGAATTTTCAAAGAGTTTTGCCGGCGGTAAAACCTTTGCAAAAGCATTCTTCTGCTCTGTCTATAATCGCGGGCATATAGAAGTATCCGCCTGGGTAAAAAAGATCGTTCCAACAATATCACCAGCAAGCCTGATGAGATGGGGCAGACATATTGAACAGAAAAACCTTGCCCGCCTTGCTGGAAGGTATGGCAGTCGAAGAGAAACAGGCATGTTTTATACGAACCTCCTGCTTCAGGACTATGCTCAGACCATGATCAGCATGTTTCCCAGATGCAACGCCCGCCTGATCTTGCGCGGCATCAGTGCCAATCTTCAACTGTTCAGGCTTAAACAACCACCGTCTCTGAAAACTGTTGCCCGTTTCATGGGTGACTGGAAAGCGCAAACAAAGCCAGAAACAGAAAGAGTCAAAAGACCCGGCAGAATTGCGCAAAACAACTTCGTGGAGTGTCAACAATCATGAATAGAAGGCTTGTAGAGATCAAGAAGTGGCTTTTGGACAAAGGATTAACTCAGAAAGCTATAGCTGATGAGGCGGGTGTAACCGGGCCTGCCGTTAGTCACGTCTGCAGAGGCATTGTTGCCAACTCGAAAGTCAAAGAAGTTCTTTTGAAGCACGGTTGCCCAAAAGAGCTACTTGAGGGAAGAATAGCTTAGTATGCAGGAATGGTTCTCTCTTTCGGAAATCAAGAATCTTGGCATCTTACGCCTCTCTAGAAGAGCGCTTCAAGATAAAGCCGACCGCGAGGCCTGGCAATCCAGGCCAAGACAAGCGATGGGCGGCGGCAATGAATACTACATTTCAAGCCTCCCGCAAGAGATTCAATATGCGCTGAAGATCAAAAGCAGCGAAGAGAATATCAAGGCTCTTGAAGCTCGACCAGCCGGAAAGCTCGGCGCAGTAGAGGGAGCCAAGTTGCGGATAATGGAGGAGACTAAAAGGACTGTCGCCAGAAATCGGAGACTTGAAGGCATGCACAAGGCTGAATATCTCAAAGGTGCAGCAAAGAAGCGCATGGATGCGAAACTTGAGATTATCAAGCTTTGGGAAGACTTTGAAAGAGATTCGACAGACGGCAAAACAGCCGCTCAGTATTTATTCTGCGCCGCTTACAGCGCCGGCGAGATAGAGGCCCCTGACTGGGTAAAAGAGACAATATCTAAAATATCACAGTCGAGCCTGATGGCATGGATTAAACAGGCTCGTAAAGAAGGGATTGTTCGCCTGGCCGGTAGGTATGGCAACCGCAAGAAGACCGGGGTTTTCTATACAAACCAGGAATTGCATGACTTCGTTGTCGGCATGATCGGCCAGTGTCCGCATTGTTGCGCAAAGCAGGTTTGGCTTGGTATATGTGCCAGACAGCAGAGCCTCGACCTTGAATCTGTCCCCTCGCTGAGGACGATTGCCCGCTTTATGGACGACTGGAAGCGTGACAACATGGCTGAATACGAGCTGATGAAGAACCCTGATAGGTATCGCGGGAAATTCATGCCAGCTTTCGGCAATGCTTCACAGGGTATCGACAGGTATCTGCAACTGTGGGAAGCCGACTCAACGCCAACTGATGTTATGCTCAAAGACGGCAGGCACACCATTATCGGCGTGATCGACGTTGCATCACGAAGGCCGAAGGTATATATCAGCAAAACAAGCAATTCCGTTGCTGTTGGCTTGCTGATGCGTCAGGCTATTATTGACTGGGGCGTTCCCGAGTGCGTAAAAACCGACAACGGCACCGACTACGTCTCAAGGCATATCACAGAGCTGTTTGAATCGCTCCAGATTCAGCAAGAGACTTGCCCGCCGTTTACGCCTAAGGCAAAGCCGCATATTGAGCGATTTTTCAAATCTTTAAGTCACGGGTTTCTTGAAATGTTGCCCGGTTATATAGGGCATTCAGTGCCAGATAGAGTCGATATTGAACAAAGAAAAAGCTTTGCTGAAAGACTTTCAAGAGGCGGCAAGGAAAAGGCTGCCGATACGCTTGCAAATTTTACGGCAGAAGAATTGCAACAGCAATGCAATGAATGGATTGAAAATGTTTATATGAAGTCACCTCATAGCGGTCTAAAGGGCAAGAAGCCCATAGACTTCATTGCCGAATGGATTAACTCAGGCAAGCCGGTTCGCCGAATCACCGATGAGATGAGCATTCGAGCCCTTGATTATCTGCTGGCCGAGGTGCCCGGCAACAATGGCATTCGCAAAATCACTAAAAACGGCATTCACGTTGACAAATTGACTTTCGTCGCTCCCGAACTTGGGGTTTATATCGGGGAAGAAGTCAGAGTAAGGTATAATCCGTTTGATGCTGGCTGTATCAATGTTTATCGGTTCGACGGCAGCATCCTCTGTGTCGCACAATGCCCTGAAATAACCGGCGTATCGAGAGCCGAAGTTGCACAGATTGCAACACAGAAGAGCAAGCAGCTGCAGGGCGAACAGCGCAAGAAACACAGGTCAATCATGCGCAAAACGAAGCCTAAAAACCTTGGCAAAGAGATTTTGCAGCATTACAAAAACATGCCAGACCGAAGCATCGGGCCTGGAAATGTGGTTGAATATACAACCCCTGCTTTGCAACAGGCCGCCGACCAGATCGGCGCAATAGAGGTCATGGAAAAGCCAATGACTGTGGATGAAATCAACGCCAGCGCAGCAAAGGCGACTCCAGAAGGAATGGCGGCAATGGCCAAGATTGTCGACCTCGAAAAACGCCGAAAAGCGGACGAAGAGAGTGAAAGGGAAGCGAAAAAAGCCAGAGCCTCGCGGTATGAGGAGATGCGTGCCGCGAATTTCAAGGGAATCTCTGAAGACGATGACAAATGGCGTCGTTACTGGGAAGAATCCGCCGAAGGTCGCACTCACATTCACATGAGGGATTTCGACTCAACCTGGCCATCCATCATCTCAAGATAAAAAGACCGGCTAGATACTGGCCGAATAATTCAAGTCATAGGGGAGTTGGCATGAAGTCACATGTTATACCAGTAAAAAATATAGGAAAACTGTCAGAGGCAAGTGAATCCCTTCTGACGCGAACGCCTGGCACGCCTGGTATCGGTTTGATCTTTGGTGATTCCGGCCTGGGAAAGACCACTGCAACAGCCTGGTTTGTGAGCCAGTGCAACGGGGTCTACGTTCGGGCGCTTTCCACCTGGACACCGAGCGCAATGCTGTTAGCGATTCTGAGAGAACTTGACGTAGCGCCAGTAAAGCTGAGAGCTGCTTCGATGGTTAACCAGATCGTTGATGTTCTCAGAGCAACCGGCAGGCCGCTGTTTATCGATGAATTCGACTACATCATTGAAGACAAAAAGATGACCGAGACCTTACGCGACATTCACGACATTTCGTCTGTGCCTATCGTGCTTGTCGGCATGGACGGAGTAAAGCAGAAAGTGCAGCTCAGAGACCAGTTTGTCAACCGAATTGCGCAATGGGTTGAGTTCAAGCCGGTCGATTTTGAAGACTGCCAGCTGCTCAGCCGGTCACTGTGTGAAATCATGATTAAAACCGAGCTGCTGAAAAAGCTGTTCGAGGCCTCAAAGGGCGTTATCAGGTTGATCGTGATCGGCCTCGATGTGATAGAGCGCAAGGCCCGAACGATGGGCTTCTCAGAAATCGGGTCTGAACAATGGGGTAATGCTAATTTCTTCCTGTCTGACCCGCCGAAAGCAAAGAAACAGGGGGGCCACTGACATGCAGGCAACAAACGATTCAAACAACTTTGCAGATCAGACCTGGCATGAGCTGCTTGTATTGGCATACAACCGCTTTGGAAAGAATGCCAGGAAGTTGAGTAAAGAACTCGACATCCCGTTCACTACCCTGCTCCTGTGGCTCCAAAAGAAGCGTGAGCCAAAAGATACGGAGGCTGTAAAATCGAGGCTGCTGGAATTTTTCGAGAGGCCCTATATCAGCGGCCCGAATCCGAGTGTTATGGCCCGAATCTGGCAGACCATGCGCTGCATGAGACAGTTTTCAGACAAAGAGCTGATTGCGGTAGCTCATTCCTCAAAGAACTACTGCCAGCAGGTCATAAAGACCCTGCACGCATGCAAGTATCTGAGGCTCGTATCAGCCGAGAGGCGCGTATTTATTCTGATGCGTGACACCGGCCCCAAGCCGCCGACTATCAACAAAAAACGCACGGCAATATTTGATAACAACATCAATCAGGAGATAGCCGCATGACAGGCTTCAAACCTCCTTCATATTACCTCTAAAGCCAATTGGTATCTTTTGTTTCTTTGAATCCTTGCCGGGCGCTTCTACGAGCGCAAAGTTTATTTGAGAGATGTTCATGATGATTGTTGACTTGCCAACATTCTCGACCTCGCCTCTGATGATCAGCACTTGCGAACCGTCAGGCTCAATCATTGTTGGCTTGATTTGCCCGTGGCCTGGAATCCTTAGATGCACTTCCTTGTCAGCTGCAATCGACTTTCTGAACTCGGTAATTTCGTCTTTCATGACCTCAATAACCCACTCAGTCGTCAATGCGGCGGCTGCCTCTTCAATGCTTGCGATGGTTTCGTCAGCCCGGTCTTGCAGTATTCGTTCTCTCTCTTCAAATCTTCTCGCCTGTTCTTTTATATCCATCTAGGAGGCTCCTTGTGTCGAAACTTGTTGTTGGCTTCTATTCTTTCACGCCATATACGGATTCTGGTTGCCTGGATAACAGCAAGTCAGGCGACTCAGATTATGACCTGGTTAAATGGGCCGAATCGGTTCAGCAGCGCAAAAAAACAGAAGAGCCAGGAACGGTCAATGTATCGGCACAAAGGACAGATGATTTGACTATTTGAAGATGGTGGGTTGACAAGCGGAGTGAAAACCGTTATAAAGAGTTCAGGTGACTCAAAACACCTTGAAACTTTCAGCGGCTTTCACTTCCGAAAAAGTGAGTTTTTGTTTTAGGCAAAATTTGCCGGGAGTAGGCTAATAAAACACCCGCAAGGGGAATAGGCCTGACCGTCTGAAAGCGGTTTTGAGCTCCCGGCTTTTGCTTTTAGCGGCAAAAGTCATCAAAAAACTTTCAGGAGGCATTTATGCCAGTATTACAATCACTTTCTCCGGTTCTATTCCACGGCGACACAATTTTCGTTGTCGATCACCAGGGCGAACCCTTTGCGCCAGTAAGGCCGATCATAGAAAATCTCGGTATAGACTGGGCCAATCAGCAGCAAAAGCTTTCTCACAATAAGGCTCGATGGGGTGTTGTGCTTATCACTACACCTTCGGCAGGTGGTGCTCAGAAGATGCTTTGCATACCAGTGCGAAAGCTAGCCGGCTTCCTCGCCACAATCAGCCCTGTCAGAGTCCGCGAAGAGGTGCGGCCAAAGGTTATTCAGTATCAGAACGAGTGCGACGATGCTCTCTGGAACTACTGGACAAAGGGCAGCGCAAAACGCTCTGAATCACCCGTTTCTCAACCCCGCCAGCCCGATCTGCCTGGCGATGACCAAAAACCGAAGCAACTCACAGAAAACGAACGTGATCTTCTTAACACCATCAAAGACCTCGATGCCAGCAACCGCCAGCTTTCAAACGCTCTCGAAACAACCTGTGCCAATTATATCAAACTACTCGAATCTCATGTAACTGTGCTCGAAACACAGCTAAAGGCGCAAATAAGGGCTTTACCGACAGAGTATGCTGCGATTAAAGCGGCCATGATACGACCTGACCATTACCATGTGACCCATGAAGAGGCTGAAACCATGAGCAAAATGTTCGGAGAGGGATTTTTCATACATGAAATAGGCCGGGCACTTGGCCGCCCTTACCAAACAGTTAACAAATACCTCAAAGGAGCGAATGTATGAGTGAGACTACCGCTTCAAGAGCAAACCAGAACAAAAGCATGACCACAGCAGCCATTGCAAACCGGGAACTCAGAGACGAAATGTGGCGGGTATCGACTTCATTGCAGGCCGTTTCCGATCTGATGATTCCGAATGCCGATCTTAACGGGGTTAACCGTGAAGCTCTGGCCACACTGCTCAGCTACCTCACCGAAAGGCTCACTGACTTGATGACCCAGACCGATAAAAACTAACTCTACCCTACCTCGAAGCCGACTGCCCGTCGGCTTTTTTTTATTTTAGTGAAGTGCTTCACTTGGTTCAGCTAAGACACGCCCGGGTATTGTTTAAATAACAATCAGGAGGGCGCTATGAAAAATCAGACCAAAGTGAATGAAGAGCAATCGACCGAATTGATGAATGCAATAGGTCTTCAAGACCGATGCAAAGTGATGTCTGAGAAGATTAATTCACTTCAGAAAGCTATTTCTGATCAGGAAGAAATAAAAGCCAAGGCAAGATCGGCTGTTCCGTCGATGCAGAGCCTGAACAATGAACGTGAAAACCTTCTCGCAAAAATCGCACTCGGCGAAGCTTCACAAAAAGACCTGGACAGCTTCGACAAGAAATACGCCAAAGAACTGACAGCAACCCGCGAAGCCAGGCAGCTTTCGGAAAGCATTATTTCGTCTGCAGACCAGACTATTGCCGGCCTTCGCAGATGCCTTAACAATGCAGAACTTGAATTAACCACCCTGACCGATCAGAAAGACTCTGCCCGCCTCGACTTTCTCAGAAGCGAAGTCGAAAAAGTTGGGGCTGAATACCTTGACCTGGCCTATGCCTTAACAGAAAAATATAAAAGAATCGTCGGCATTGAAGTTTTGATGCGAAAATTCACAGCAAACCCCGGCATAAGAACCGCCAACGGTGACATTTTCAAGATACCGATGTTTAACCTGCCTGTTTTCAAGAACCTGCTGCAGAAAGAGCCGGCAGGAACCTTTCCTGATGCCCATATTGCCGCAAAATTCCATTCATCTCTTGATGTGTCCAGAGATGCTGAAAAGGAAAGAATGGCCAAGCTTGGCGTCGACCTGGATTAAAATTTGCATCTGGAGGCAAACGTGTGAAAGTCAGCGATGAAGTGCCCGAGGTTCTAATGGTTCTCGAAGATTCTGTAAGAGACTCGCTTTTAGAGCTGGGGTTGCCACCTGAAGACGCCAACAAAATTGCCTCTAAAGCCGTATGTGAGACTGCACAAAAGTTCGGCGGCGATTGTGTTTATATCCCCAGGAATGTGATGTTCAATATCGCCAGGCGCAATGGAATTCTTTTCAAAGAGTATGACAGCGGAGTTCCACTAAAGGCCCTTGCAAGAAAATACTCTGTTAGCGAAAGAAGAATTTATCAAATCATCGCATCTCACAATTCTCAAACGCGGAAAAGCCGGTGAGAAATAAAACTCACTCTATGCAACCATGGAGCCTAAGAATGGCAAAAGTTGAGCAAAAGACAGCAATGCAGGCACTGACGGTTGAGATAGCCCATCTCAGAGACGAAGTGCCGATGTTCGGCTGCGTGTTGCCAAACCCCGATAAGGTGTTGTCAGCGCGTGGCGGTGGCAAGGGCCTTGAAACCTACGAGAATCTTGAAGCCGATGCACATGTCAGAGCCGTCATCAACAAAAGAAAGCGGGCGGTCATTTCTCGCGAGTGGGTTGTCAATCCCGGTGATGATACGCCCTTGGGTAAGGAAGCTGCCGGCATGGTAAGAAGGCATCTTGCCGCCATTGGCCTTGATCGAATGACAGTGGGGTTTCTCGATGCAATCATGAAGGGTTATGCCGTAGGTGAAGTCATGTGGGCCGTTGAAAATGGCGAAATCAAGCCAGCGGCTGTCAGGCTTAGAGACCCGAAGCGCTTTGTTTTTACTGTCGACAAAGACGGTGCGGTCGAATTGCGCCTGCTGACTCAACAAAGCCCCTCGACCGGCATCGAACTGCCGGAAGAAAAATTTATCGTATTCACGCCTGAAAAGCGCTCTGAGAATCCTTATGGCTTTGCCCTTGGCAATAGCCTTTTCTGGCCTGTTTTTTTCAAACGCGAGGGTATTACTTTCTGGCTGACCTTTTGTGACAAATACGGCAATCCGACCTGTGTCGGCACTTATCCGACCAGCGCGAGCAGAGAAGACAAAACATGCCTGCGCGAAGCTCTGCAGGCGATTGCGAATGATTCCGGTATAGTCGTTCCCCAGGGAATGGAAATCAAGTTGCTCGAAGCGGCCCGTAGCGGTATCGACAGTTACGAAAAGCTTGTCAGATATATGGACGAGCAAATATCTGAAGTCGTTCTTGGCGAAACCGGAACCACGAACCAGAGCGGCACCGGCGGCAGTAACGCCCGTGATCGTGTGGGCAACGAAGTGCGCCTTGAAACAGCCAAAGCCGATGCCGATGCTCTTTGTGAAGTTTTGAATAATACCCTGGTTAAATGGATAATCGACCAGAATATGCCCGGTGCGCCGCTCCCGAAGGTCTGGCGTGATTTTGAAGATAAAGAAGACCAGGTGGAAAAGGCTGGTCGTGACGTAAAACTCACCCAGGTCGGGGTTAAATTCACAAAGAGCTACTACATGCGGGAATACAACCTGCAGGAAGATGATTTTGAGCTGACTTAGCCATCAGCTGCGCCTCTTTTACGGTTGCACGCTCTCCTTCTGATTACCTCCTGGGTTGATTTTAAAGGCCCAGGAGGTTTTCTTATGCCTGATTAAGCCTGGCCAATTTCGAGTCTTTATTGCCGGCTGACAATTCTGACGGGCAAGGCCTTTTAAAACACCCTCAGAAATCGCCGGAAATGTACTAAATTTTGATTTCTTTGCCTTCGTCGACATTTCCCCCGGCTTTCGTCATAAAACACCAAATATGGGCCGTATTCTCGTTTTTCTTTCACCAGCTCAAGCCAGGTAACTTGCCTTGATCATTTTTGTGGTGATGAAGGGGAAGATGTTATAATCACCAAGGCCAACGAATCCCACGTAGGTATAAGTTTGGGCCAAATATAGCGTGCCAGACCCGGCCAGTGAGAATGAGCGATAACGATTGAGCCGGCAGCTTTGCCTACAGGAGGAGCAAAAGATGAGTCAAAAACAATTCCAAAAAGAATTCATCCAAATTCTTGATGAGTGGGGTGCCGAATCTGGCGCTTTGGCCAAGGTATATCTCAAAGATGGCTTAGATAGTCACCCGGCTGAATTCAAGGTGATTCGTGACAAGTATCATAAACGCATCCAGGAGCTTTGCCTGAAATATGTTGACAAACCGGAAGAAATGGAAAGCGAATGACGATTGAACTGGCATTTGATGACAGACAGGCAAAACAGCTGCTAAGCGCAATGGCCAGAAGCACGACCAACAGACCAATTTCAAACAACCAGGTGCCATTTATAGTTGAATCATGTGCTTTTAAGCCAAAGCTTCAATTGCCTGGTTGAATCTGATCAGCTTCGCAGCGTTGCCGAAAGCCTGAAAAAGCCT
>DAOPYA010000142.1:0-10703 GCA_035352635.1 Candidatus Rifleibacterium sp. | reverse complement strand
AGAGACCGACAAAGACCGGAGTAATGCTCTGAAAGGCAAAGTCAACCGGCACCATGGTTTTCGCCATGACGATAAAACCGAGCAAACCCGAAAGCAGGAAAGTAACCAGGCCAACCCCGAGAAATTTCCAGCCCTCGAGAAAGTTCGCCCAGCAGCTTTCGGACTGACTGATGCCTTTGGGCCATTCAGAGAGAACCATGTAAGAGATTACTGCGCCTATGATCCAGAACATGTGCGGGCTGGTGATCGTCTTCAAACCAGGCAGAAACAGTAAAAACAGCGGGGCCATTACGCCAAGCGCGATGCAACCGGTTAGAGCACCAACCCCGGTAAGAATGACCGATTCATAACCGCGCCCCTTCGAAAGCCAGTCAGCACTGGGCAAAACATAATATGAAAGGCTTTCGTCGCCCGGGCCAAAGTAAGTCGCTGGCACCGTGTTGAGTATTGAATAGCCAACTATCATGCCAGTACATAAAGACACCAGTTGCATCGGTGCCATCGTGGCTTCAAATTTGAGAATCAGCAGCAGAAAGATTCCGATGACATTGTAGATGTGCAAGGCTGGCAAAAAAGATATCAAAGCCGACAAGAACACACCAAGAGTGCAAAAATAAAAGAGGTCTAGATACTCAGGGTGCAGAAGATGCTCTAAAAATGCCATCATCAGTTGCCTCCTGTTGCCGAAGGCGCTGTAACATCAGTCACCGCCGGGGCAGCACTCTGATTTTCTGATGCTTGCGGAACGACTGCCGCGGCCGGTGCGGTGCTCTGGTCCGCAGGTGCAGGCTCAGTAGTCGTGACCGGGGCCGGAGTCTCGACCGGAACCACGGTTTCGCTGTTGCCGGGGGTAACCGTGTCGGCGCTTACCCGTGAGAGAATTTTAAAGTTGCCTTTTTTTAGCACTTTGACTTCGAGTTTGTCTTTAAAAGTTTCGACTTTGCCGTTAACTTCGATGAGGTCACCGGGGCGCAGAGGTGCTTCTGATTCAAGACTCTCAACCGGCACCCAGACCGGGAAACCCGATTCGCCGTTGTCGATGTTTACAATCACACCCGTCGGAAATTTTTTGGTACTGAGAACACTGCCGGTCATGTTAACAAAACGGCCAATCATGGTGTTGTCTATTTTGTCAGGCTCAACAGTTTTAACTGTTTCAGGCTCGCTGGCCGGAACCCGTTTTATAAAGGCGATATGTTCGGCAGCATTGAGCAGCAGACCGGCCGAATCTTTCTGAAACCTTACCTGACCTTCGATTGAAATGATGTCACCCTTGTTTGGCACCAGATTGCGGGCTTCTATTTCTTTGGCTACCTTCGCATAGGCAGATACCCTGAGGGTCTGAGGGTTTTCGGCACCGCCCTGGGTCATGACAAAACCGAGAGAACCCCACTTGGGGTGAACACCGTAACTCTGGGTTACTTCACCCTGAATTCTCACATGGGCGAAGTTACTCAGCGGCCCAAGATCAGCAATTTTAACTTCTGGGGTTTTGACGTGCCGCGCGAAGAACAGCAGCATCAGCAGGCCAACAGTAGAAGTCAAAACCGAGATGACCTTGAAAACCTTTATAGAAAGACGCTTCTGCGTCAAGGCCTGGCAATAAGGGCAGCGGGTATAGATGCCGACAAAACGGCCGCAACTGTCACAGTGGGTTTCCTGGTGGTAGCGTTCTTCCGGGGTTCCGGTTGTTGATTTTTCCTGTTCCATATTTCCTCGGTTGTTGGGTTAGAATCCTGAACTGAGAACCTGAATAAGCTGCTGAACCATCTTTTCAGGGTAATCGGGTGGTAATTGTTCGGGAAAAGCCAATACCATAGCTGTTGCACCGGTATGGGCAATCTCATAATCACTGCCGGCGGCAACGATTACCTTGACTGGCGGTCGTTCGTTGGCCAGACCAAGGTTGACCGCATCAGCAATGCGCTTGCCGCGTCCGCCCCGATGATAATGTCTGATGCTCATCGTGCCTGCCAGTTCGCGTTTGAATGAGATCAACAGGTCAAGATTCTGCTGCAGGTTAGCTTCGAGAACCGCCTGATACTCAGGGTTCTGAATGTTCTCGGGCAGGTTCAGTCTGACGATTTCGGCTCCAGCGTTCATCAGGGGTTTAACCAGTTTGCGCACCAGATTGTCAAAACTGAGCGGCGCCATGATCGCAACGCGCTTGCCAAGAAGGTTTTCGGCAAGCGGCGCCAGTCTGATTTCTGGCAGACAGACGGGTTCACCAGCGGTTCTTACCCAGAAGTCAGTTCGGGCATAGCCGAGTGGGGGCTGAACATCAAGTTGAATGTTCCCGTAGATCATCGGGTATTCACAGAAAAAATAGCCGCCTGGCCCGGTAACCGTCTGGCCGCTTTTGCCAAATTTAACTTTGGCATTCTGAATGGCATTGCCGCCGCTGGTAAGCAACCGACCGAGAATATAGCGCTTGACCGGCGTATAAATCGGAATATCGTATCTGGCAATCACTTCGTCATCGACCACCAGACCCACGGCAACCTGACCCTTTTCACTGCCGTCAAGTTCAAGAAACATCGTGGTTTCGCCCTTGCTTGAGGTGCGAGAATTTACAACCCGGCCCTCGCCATAATGCAGCGAAATATCGGCTTCGCGGGCATTAAGTTTGCCCTGGTCGTCACGAAGGGTTACTTTGAGCGGAAAACGCCCCTTGAAGCCCTCAGCGATAAAGGGAGCTACCGGTTCAACCGCACTGTTGGCAAAAGGCAGGTTGACCTGCAGCTTGACGCGCGTGCGTGCAGAGCAGGAACCATCGGGTGAGGTGAAAGTCAGCTGCAGATCATATTCGCCACTGGCTAGCGGGCGAGTATTGAAGAGCCGGTATGAATTGCCAAAGGAAGGCAGCCGGTCAAAGCCAAAGCCAGATGCATTATCAGGCACGATGCGTGCGTGAACTACGCTAACTTCTTTGCTGGCGGTAAAAATCAAATTAAAATATGGAGTATCAATCTTGACCGGATCGCCCGAAACCAAAAGTTTAACCTTGAGAAGCCCATCTTTAAAGGTCTCGCGGATCGCCCTTCTGAGAGCTTCAGCCTGGTTTGTCAGCGCTTTGCCTGTCTTCAGGCCTTTTTCGACGTGCGGTATGGAAATATAGCCGCCTTCTGTAAGAACGGCCGGTGAGGGATTGTTTCGCAATACGAAAAAACCGGCCGGTACAATTATAGATTCTTCACCAAAGCCGAATTCTGCAAGTTCATCGGTCATGTTTCTGCCAACTGCCTGCGAAAGGCCATGGTCGATAGCGTTGTAGTAAATTTCACTGCGGTCTGTTTTTCGGGGTTTAAGAGAGGCATTGTGATGAATCGAGACAAAAAGGTCAGGTTTTTGTTGCTCGGCAAGTTCAACTCGCTCAGCAAGGGTTAAGGCTTTGTCTTTGTTGCGGGTCATCGACACTTCAGCACCATCTGCCCGCAGCAGGTCGCGCAAATAGCCGGCCACCCGCAGATTGACCTCTGATTCTTTGAGGCCGGTTGGCCCCACAGCACCCGGATCGCCTCCGCCATGACCTGGATCGAGGAGAATAGAGATACCCTTCAGGGGTTTCAGGTTTTGGGCAAAGCCACTGGTTGCGAAAAGCAGAAACACCAAAATTAAAATATGTCTGTTTATCTTCATGCCGCCATCTTACCACATTGATTTCACCCTGCAAACTGTTTGATGATATTCAGTTGCGGTTTGACAAATCTGGCAGACTGGCTAAAAACTGCCGGGTAAAACTGTGGCGTCAGTAACGCCAGCCCATGCGGCCCGCTAATTCAGAAAAAAGCTTTTTTTCTTCTTCGTTCAGATTTTTTGGAATGGCGACTTCGATTTTTACCAGCAGATCGCCGCCAGGCAGGCCAAGGCTGCGTAGCCTTAAGGCGTCGCCGTGCTGGCTGCCCGGGGGGATCGTCAGAATAAAATCCTGATTTCGGGGATCTTTTAATTTAATTTTGCTGCCAAGTACTGCCTGGGCCAAGTTGACACAAATGGTCGTCTCGATGTTGCTGCCTTTGACCTTGAAAGGATGCTCATCTTCGATTTCAAGCTTAAGATTGTACGAACCACCGGCTGTACTGACCCTGAAAATTGAACCATTGGTTGACCCGGATGGAATATCGAGTGTTTGCGTGCCACCAGGCAGACCGCTGACCTGAACCTTGCCACCGGCAAGGGCGGTAGGCAAAGGCACCTTGAGAGTCGCTGAAGCCTGTTCTCCATGTGAACCGTGGCCGCGTGAGCCGAAAAAGCTCTCGAAGCCGCTGAACGGAGACCTGCCGCTCTTGCCGCCCGAACCGCCAATGTTAAGGCTTTTAAGGATTTCTGAAAAAATATCGCCGCTGCTGCCACCGTTTGAATTAAAGAAATCACCAAACGGCCCATCTTTTGAAAAACCTTCGAAGTTGAAAGAACCTCGCCCAGTTCTGGCAGAATCGTATTTGCGACGCTCATCTTCACGCCCAAGAACTTCGTAGGCCTCTGAAATTTCTTTGAATTTTTCTTCGGCGTTGGCCACACCCTTATTGATATCAGGGTGGTATTTTTTTGCCAGCCGCTTAAAAGCTTTTTTGATTTCTTCCTGGGTGGCAGTTTGGGTTACTTCAAGAATTTTATAATAATCTTTCATAAGACCCAATTATACCACAACTTAACCCCGCATCAAACAAACAACCGCCTTAAGGCCATGGCATTTTAAATGCAAAAAAATCTGGCCGGCCATGGCGGGGGGCACGATCTTTCTGTATAATCTAAAAATACGATTGAACTCAGGAGCATAATATCCGCATGGCCAGAACATTCCTTAAAACAGCATGTGGGGCGGCACTGGCATTATTGCTTGCCCTGCCCGGTTATTCCCAACCTGATAAAAACATTGATCTGACCCAGTTCTTCGCACGCCAGACGTCTTCACTCGCCGATGAACCCGAAGACCAGGCGATCACAGGGGCTATGGCGCCAATGGTCTCCGGAATGGTTGCCTACGCTGATATCAAGCCGCGCGAAGTTGGCGATGTCGAAGTATTCAGCAGCTTTAACACCCTCAGAAACTGCCACGAAAAGGTTAATGCCCGTCTGGCTAAGATTGGTGCGCATTGCTATGTCTATGTTCAGCAGGGCCAGAAGGTCTCGCAAGCGAATGTTGACCGAATTGTCAGCGCATTTGACCAGCGAATATACACCGAAACCCGCTCGATGTTCGGCTCAGAGAGGTCACCCGGCATCGATAGAGACCCACGCATCACTCTGCTTCTTCTTGACGTTAAAGATTTTTATGATCCAGACCGTGGTATCAAAGGCTTTACCGCAGGTTATTTTAATGCCGGTGACTGCTACAGCCGCGCCAAATTCCCCAACAGCAATCTTCGCGAAATGCTTTATCTCGATATCTACCCCGGCGACCCATCTACCGACAAATTTCTCAGCGTTATTGCCCATGAATTCCAGCACATGATTCACTGGAGTTACGACACCAAAGAGTTTACCTGGGTTAACGAAAGCCTGTCGCAGCTGGCACCCTTTCTCTGCGGCTATGGTCACCCTCCGCAGGTTGAAGCTTTCATCCGCAACCCCGATAACAACATGCTTGCATGGTCTGATGATGACATGATCGCCAATTACGGCCAGGTTTATTTCTGGGCCCAATATATTTCTACCCGTATTGCCAGCACTGATGACCGGCGCCGCGCCTTTATCCGGCGCATGGTTTCGCAGCCTTCTCAAGGGCTATCCGGGCTGAACGCCGCCATCGAAAAGCAGGGCATCAAGAACGATGTTCGAAACCTCTTTCGCAGCTTTTGTGTCGCCAACTATCTTAATGATGACCGCATCGAACGAGGCGCCTTCAGCTACGATAAAAGCCTGTCAAGATTTCTTCTCAAACCCGAAATTAAAGTTGACGGCATACCATACGAAGGAAAAAGCAGCGTAAAATGCTGGTCTGCCAAGGCTGTGCAGATTAATCCAGCCGCTTTCCGCGGCGGCGATGCGCGTTTTGCCTTTGCCGGCCAAAAAATAAGCGCCGCTGGCTTTGCCAATGCTTTCGATGTTGCTGTGGTTGGCTATTCCTCAGACGGAAAACAAACCCCAACCGTTAACTGGCTTAATATCAAAGACTATAAGGCCATGGATGTCTTCAGGGTTTCTTCTGATCATGACCGCCTGATGATGGTGATCGTTAACCGCGGCCCCGAAGCCATGAAGGCCGAACAACCGTTCGCTCAAAATGCCTCGCCGGCCCGCTTTTCATTCAGGGTCAGCAAGGTTGGCCCCAATTCGCCAGGTTCCTCGAACGTTGCTGCTCGACCCAGTAGTGGCCGCAGCGCCGAAAGAAGCAGTGCGGCTCGAAGATCTGGTTCAACAGTTGCATCTCGCACTAATCATGATCGTGCCCGCAACATCATGCAAGAAATCGCCAGCAGCCGAAGCATGAATGAATCAGCCGGAATACTGCTCGGCGACGCCAACGAAAATGAACGCTCCGCCGCAGAAATCGAATATGACTTCGCCTTCCAGAAAATCAGTGCCAGCGAAGATGAGCTGGTTAATGCCGTTCGATCAGGCCTTGCAGAAGGCCAGTCTGATCTGGTGGTTGATTTTGCCGTCTATTACAATCAACAGAGCCTCGAAGGCAAAGAAAAGCTGCAGATTCTAAAAAGCCGTATTCGCGATATTCTCAAATTTGAACAAATGCAGGGCAATAAAAAGGCTGACGAGTTATTGACCCTTATCGAACGCTGATTTTCCAGTTCATCAGGCTGGTTCCATTTGTCTGGAGCCAGCTTTTTGCTGTCAAAAAACCAGGGCAGCGCGATTTGACAAGACCCCAGAAATCGCTTGAATGGTTCAAATGGCTTAAATGAGCTGTTTCATGGGTTACGACGTAAGATAAAATGTCGGCGGGTGCCATGATCAGCCGCCAGCTGAAATTCAGATTGCCACGCGCTGAACAGCTGCCCCAGCGAGAACGGGTGTCTTTAACCGCGACTGAATTGTAGGCAAAGCCAAACAGCTGTTTCTGTTTTTCGACTTCTTCGCATAAGGCACGGCGAGCCTGCGCCCTCAGCCACCCATTAACCTCGGCAGCAATGTGAGTCGCCATATCAAACCCGGTTCGGTGAACCGACGACATGGCTAATTGCAAGGTATTATTGCGCAGCGTAATTCGCGAAAACGAGAACGGAGTCTGCGAAGCCTGAACAGGCAACAAAACGCCTTTGAACGGAATTTCGCCTGGAAAAACCAGATCAGACAACTTCGTCAAACTTGCCGCCTCCGCGATTGACAAGCTTTTTAAAACCGTGTTTCTTGAGATTGTCATCAGATAGCAGCTTTTTGGTCGAATCATCACGACCCTGGGCAGCCGGGTGCATAATGCGCACTATCTGATTTTCGCATTCAGGGCACGTTTCAAGAGTGTCTTCTTTGATCTTCTGAAAAATCTCAAAGCTTTCACGGCAGTAGTCGCAGCTTTGTTCCTGGTCGCGGGCCTTATAGGTATAAAAAGGCATATAATTTACCTCATGATTGAATTATACTTTATATAATAGACCCGCACCCTGCAACTTTTCAAGGGTTGTCGCAAAATCCGGAAGGGGTTTTTCAGGAAAATTCTTTGCCCAGGCTGTTTCAATGGCTGATGATTCGGAACGCTGCTGAATGGCACCGAGCATAAAAGCTTCTTCAATCTCCAGTTGCAGTATCTCAACCGATGGAACTGCTGAAAAGTCACGATCAAAACGGTAAGCCACCGGAATCACACCATGTAAAACTGTTTCTTCGATTTTATCGGGGCAAGTTTGCAGCTTTAATGGATCTTGTTCATACCAGAAAACGCGAATGCCCTGCGTGACCCGCCAGGGTTGTTTTTTTTGTTTTTCAGCAAAGTCAGGCCCTTTAACCGTTTCACCGGCCGGGTATTTCAGTGCCAGCCTCAATTCATGCTCAATCAATGACCGGCAGGCAGCCCGAAGGCCTGGCCGCTGGCAATTTGCCATTAAAAATTCAAGCAGATTGTGGGCAAGGTTTTCGGGGCTGAAATTGTAGAACTGTAAATGATTGACACGCCAGTAATTAGCCATGGCGTCATACATTCGCGAGGCTGACCCGGCAAAACAATTGCAGACTATCAATTTCAGGGTTGCGGGAAACCTGCCGCCGTTGTGCGTGCCTTCTACGAGTTTGCCGATATCCTGAATCAACATCGCTTCTTCGGGCGCCAGCCAACTGGTGCGCAAAACGGTGTATGGCGGGTCGGGCATGGCAGCTATCACGCCATTGACAAGCTGTTGCAGTGGGGTGCCACGCAGAACTTTTACCAGACTGATTTGAATACCATGCGGCTCAAGGGCCCATACATCATCAAGACTGCGATAAAAATCGTGCAGGGTATCGCCAGGCAGCGCGCCTAGCAGATCGACGTGTAGATAGCACCTGGTTCGCTTCTTCAGCGCAGTGATCCGCTCGCGTAGAATCGTCAGGTTGAAGCGGCGGTTAACCAGGCGTAATGCTTCCGGATTTGTTGATTGAACGCCAATTTCAAGATGAAACATGCCGTCGGGGGCATCGGCAAGCAGATCGATGATTTCTTCGCTTAAAAAATCTGCCTGAATCTCAAAATGAAAATTAATATTGCTGTGGTTGTTCTGCTTGATATACGAGATGATTTGCCGAGCTCTTGCCAGGTCGAAATTGAAGGTTCGGTCTGTGAACCTTATCTGGCGGTAATCAGAAGCAAAAAACCAGTCAAGGTCGGCTTTGACACGTTCAATTGAATGATTCCGCACCGGCCCTAATACTGAACTTAGGCAATAACTGCATTTTGAGGGGCAGCCACGCGAAGCCTCATAATAGGTGAAACTGTGTACGGTTTTGTAACTGCCTGACCGAAATGGCGAGGGAATGTCATCGAGATTGCTTATGAAACCGCGATCAGGGTTTTTGATTATTTGCCCGGCTTCTCTAAAAGTTACCCCGGCGATTTCTCTGATGCTTCTACCCGAAAGCAGTGCCGTCAGAAGTTCTTGGAAGGTCACTTCGCCTTCGCCTCTGACAATCAGATCAACTGCGACGTACCGGTTCAAGACTTCTTCTGAGTTAAAAGATACCTCAGGGCCGCCAAGAATGATGGTGATTTCTGGAAAAGCTGCTTTTAAGGCTCCGGCGATGGCCAGTGTGCGAGGCAGAGACCAGATATACACCGAAAAGGCAAGAATACAAGGGCTCAGGGCTACAAGCTCGGCGATTATACTGTCATTGGTCTGGTTCAGGTCGAACTCGGCAAGGTGAAGGGGTTGACGGCCTGGAAACTTTTCCCAGAAAGATTTGATATAGGCCAGACCCAGGGCGCTGTGTGTGTGGCGTGTGTTAAGTGCTGAAATTACTATACTGGTCATATCGCCCATATTAGCGCAAAAATGCAGTTTTGGCGAGACTTGTCAGAAGAGATTGTCTTTTTTCAGACACCCATTGAAGGCATGCGTTTACATGACCCTCG
Source organism: Candidatus Rifleibacterium sp. (assembly GCA_035352635.1). Taxonomy (GTDB): domain Bacteria; phylum Muiribacteriota; class Ozemobacteria; order Ozemobacterales; family Ozemobacteraceae; genus Rifleibacterium. Next base: position 1,207 of record DAOPYA010000142.1, on the reverse strand, counting down.
AGAAGATGACGAATGACCTGAAATCTCCCTTATTATTGACCGTATTCGCTCAGGTTACCTCTGCCGAAAAAGGGGAAAAAATAGATGAGTCTGCTGCATTTGCCATTTGCATCTGAATTGTTGTGTAGTGACTTGGGGTTCAGAAATGCTGGTCAGGTGATTCGACTAAAACTGCTGCGCGAACCAAAATGTGAAAAAATTACACGAGTTGCATGTATTGTGAAATAAAACACAATCAAAAGAGGCTTGTTTAGCGTTTTTGCAGAGTATCATTACTGAAATTCATTTTTGACCTTGATCAGTAGCCGTTTTTAACCAGTGTGAAAAAAATCCACATGTGGAAAAATTTAACCCACGTTAGTAAGGTTTATTTTTCGTTCCATCGATTAATATTTGTTTGGCCAACCGGTTTAAAAGCCTCATTGAGTCAACTGTTTCAGGGTTTGGTTCGGTTCTGCTGATAAAGATCGCGAAATCTGGGAATGATTAAATTCACCCAGAAAATTATAGAGAGTAAAAACCCCACCAATCATTGGAATTTTTCTTTTTTGGCTGTTAACAGTTGAAACAGCTTTGCAGTAGCGCGTTTATACATGTTTTTCAGAAATGTTGACCTTGCCAGGAAGAGTTTTTTTAACAAAAGTGCAAGATTCTAAAAGTTGGCACGGCAATTGCTACTGTATAATTGTTAAGTTTCAAGTTCTTTCAAAATGAAAAAGCGTTTTCCGGGCCGTTTAAAGTATTACCGTACTTTGTCGCTCCACTGTCACACTACGGTTGCCACATTGTCGCACTCTAAGCAATACCACCAACACACCTCTTGATATAACAGCTCAACACACTGACATACCTTGACTATACCCTAATCGAAGAACGGCTATCGCAAGGCCCGGAAAGCTTTTTATAATTTTGTCATCATCACTGATGACTCAAGTATCCTCTCAAAAGATCCTCTCACTTTGTCCCCGGCTATTTTAAACCGGGGAATTTTTTTTTTAGCCTGAACCACACCGAAACCCCTACGAAAATAAGAAAATAAAAAATCACACAAATCCTTGAAGCACATAAGACCACAGACACTTTCCGGTTAAATGCCGTGGCTATAAGGTTTGATCAGCTATTCTCGGTCAAAAATCATAGATTTCTATAATGAAATTGCGAGGCGAGAAGACGGGATTGCTTTTTCGGAAGCTTGTTTTGCACAGGA
>DAOPYA010000141.1:0-10791 GCA_035352635.1 Candidatus Rifleibacterium sp. | reverse complement strand
GCGAAGATCGCAGAGCGTTGCAACGACTGACATGCCGTAAGACCGCTATTGGAGACGAAAAAGTTCCCATTTGCTATGACTCCCGACTTTAAAACTCCTGCCGTGTCTCACTTATTTGGTCAACTGCAGGCTGACCGCCACGCATCCGTGGTCTGAGCAGCCTTCTTTAAAACCGGTTACCCAGCTGGCTCCCTTTTTGCTCAATTTGCCTCTCGAAAATATGTAATCGATCTTTTCACAGGCACTGGGGTTGTTCTGTGCTGATTTCGGCCAGTAGGTGCCGCCAGAATCTTCCGAAACATCCGTCATACTCTGCAAAACAAGCTTGATGTTTGCCGACGTTGGGCTCGAATTAAGGTCGCCCATCATTACGCAAGGCTCGGCCCTGCTGTTGATAATTTTGCAGATCTGCCTCAGTTGCTGGTTTGATTCTGAGGGGCTCAGACTGAGATGAGTAACGAAAACCCTGATCTTGCCCCTGGCAGGGCCAAGATCGATCATGGCTTCGAGGCAACCCCGCTGTTCGCTTTCTGGATTAGCGCGATAGAGAGCGTGATTTTTGCTCCAGACTATTGGAAATTTTGAGAATATGGCGTTGCCCATACCGATCACTATCAGGCCGAAACGATGATTCTCGCCATAAACGTAATTTCTCAACCCTGAATAGTTGGCAATTACCGCCGGCTGATTCGATAATCCGCCGCGCAGATCGGCGCATGCGGTTTCTGTGGTGCCGACTATGTCAAATTTCTGATTTTTGATTATTCTCGCCACGCCCAGCAGATTCTGGGGCTTGCCGCCCAGCTCGTTCAGCCCGCCACGGTCGTTTCCGCGCCCATAAGCAATGTTATAGGTTGCGATACGCAGCGTATCTCCCGATAATACCGCAGGTTTTCCAGAAGTCAGATTGCTGATGATCGTCTGAACACCTTTTACAACCTTATTGGTCGTCTCACTCACGGTTTTTACAACCTGATTGCCGGCTCCGGTGATGCCCTCAGCAATCTGCTGCTGAACGCCGGCGTGCAGATAACTGACCGGCAACAGCGAAACCATAACGGCGAGAGCGATAGCTTTGAAAAGTTTCATATCATTTCCTCATTTCGTGTCGGGTGTCTGAATCGACCATTCGTTCAGAAGATCAAGCGGAGACTGCGAAGAAGCAGCCGGCGTCTGTTGTGTTTCATCAACCGGTTTATTGTTAATTTGCACTGCCGGCGTTTCGGTTACATCTTTTGCCGGCTGAACAAATTCATTTTTGGAAATTTTCGAAACGACGAAGTCTGTGCCTTCTATATTTGCTGTCCAGCCGCTTTCAAGCATGTTAACAAGCCCGCCGTGCTCGATACGCAAAGTGCCGTGTTCGAGGGAAACTCGGGTGCCCGACCCGGTTTTTTCGACTTCGAACAGCGTTCCGATGACGATTATAAGAGTGTCTTCTGTAGAGACGCGGAAAGGTCGGTCTTCGTTCTGAGGCAGAATATCGAATCTGGCAGAACCCTGAATAATGCGGGCTTGTGATTTGGTGACCTCGAATTTGCCGGGGCCATTGAGCGTTATCGAGCCGGTCTCAGGAAAACTGATGACCCGCTTTTCTTTGCTGGCGAGCACCAGAGTCGGGGCCTGCTCTGGCTGGCCTGTCACCGTGGGGTTTGTTGTGTCGGGGTTTTGGGCGATTACCTGAGCTGGGGCCTGTGGCAGTTTGTCTGGCCCCGTTGCCGGCTGCAATTGCTGTTTTTCATCTGGCCTGATCATAAAGAACAGGCAGATTGCAAGCAGAGCCAGGCCGGCAACTGCAAGAACCAGTTTTGAAGCTCGCGAACCGGGCGTTGCAGATGGTTCAATTTTTTGCATGATTTCGCTGGTCAGGTCGATCGAAACGCCGATTTTACATGCATTTAGAGCTTCTGAACCTCGTTTTGCCGCCTCGACAGACGCCAGAAGCTCAGGGTTGCTTTCAAGATACGCTTTTATTTCAGCATGTTTTTCAGGGGGCAGGCTGCCCTCAAGAAAATCGAACAATTCGCTTTCGTCTGGTTTGCGATCCATATTTTATCCTGTTATCCGAAAAATCAGGTCTTGTCTGCTTTTAAAACCGGTTTTCAGATTGTTCTCCTGTTAAGGTAATTTGCTGATGTATTCGGTCGGTTACAAAAAAAAATCATTCGGGCCAGAAAGAACCCAGTTGCTCGCCCAGCTGTTTTCTGGCCCTGAACAGCCTGATTTTGACCAGATCGACCGAAATTTCAAGAATTTCAGCGGTTTCTTTGCAGTTGCGATCGAGAAAGTAGTAGAGCCAGACCGGCAATTTAAGCTCTTCGCCGAGGTTGTCAAAGGCACGTAGCAGTTTTCCCTTTAATTCGGTTTTCAGCTGCACATCGAGAGGATCAGGAAAATCTGCCGGCAGATCAGGTAGCTTCTGGGGTCTGCGCGTCTTGCGTAAGAACTGGTAGCAATGGTAAACCGCAATTTTAAGAACCCAGTTGGTTAACGACCTCGATCTGTCAAACCGTGGCAGACCGTTGAATACTGCGATAAAAATATCCTGAGTCAGATCGCGTGCTTCTTCAAAGTTGCGGCAGTATGAAAGGGTCATGGCAAAAATGCGGTTTTGATACCGGTCGATGATCTGGGTAAAACAATTTTTCCGGCCCGAAAGTATTGTTTCTACCAGAGCTGCATCAGAGCCATTTTCACGGTTTTCAGATCTGCTGTTCATTTATGTTACCCAAACATAATCTCATGCATGATAGAACATTCAGCCATTTTTTTTCCAGAGCATTGTTTGCCCGCTGATGACCACGAATGTCTTTTTTTGTTTGAATGAAGCGTCTGGCCTGAAACTGTCAGAATTTTCCTGGGTGTTATCGCCTCTGATAAAGGCAAAACCCTTGAATCGGCTGCCTCTCGCAATATTCAATCTGCCCCCTGGAAGATAAACCGCAAATCTCGAGGTCGCAAAATCAGGCATGCCGCTCAGCCTGATTTCTCCCTTTTGCAAAATCGCGAGAGTCAGGCGCGAAGTGTCGGCAAAGGTGACTTTATCAAGATTTACCGGCGCCCGCATTGAAACAAGCTGCCCGAAGCCATGCAGACGCACCCCGGCAAGTTCAAGAGGTGTCGGGTCTGGCGAGAGAACGTCGCCGCAGAAGAAAAGATCCGGGCCATTCCATGCGAGAAATTGCCGCATCTGTTCCCATTTTGGAAACATGCGGCATACCCGACCCTGAACAAAAGGGATACCGCTGTACTCGGTGATCTTCTGGCCATCGGGAACATTGAATTTCCAGCTGTTGATGGTTTTAACCTGGTCGGGGGTCAGTCTGGCGATGGCGCTGCTTCCATCTTTGTCAATATTCGCGCCGATTAGCCCGTCTTCAAGCCTGAAGACCAGGTCAAAGTCGCTCAGTGGCTCTGGTAAGCCCATTTCAAGAATACGCATCTGAAGTGCAACCGAGAGTGAGGCTTCACCAAAGCCGATGCGACTGCGTGCTGTGACGCAAAGGTTGCCACTGCGGTCTTCTGACCCATTGATGAGCTGATTTTTCAGCTCTTTTAAGTCGGTGACCTGAAGATGGGCTTCGGCAAACTTGAAGTTGTCGCTGAAGGTCTCTCTGAGCAGGGCTTCGGTGCATGGTATCTCGACTTTTTGCCTGCTGTTGCTTGTTTTTCGCAGCAGGGCGTAGGTGCCTGATGTCGGGTTGTTTGCCTCGTGAAGCAGTCTGGAGATTACTTCTTCAATGGCTCCTTCAGCCGCTACTGTTGCTGCCTCTGAATCATGCGACCGCTTCTGTGACCAGGTCGCTTCTTTGATTTGCGCAAAAACAACGGTCAAAAACAGCAGCAGCATAACGGCCAGGCCGAGAACAATGGTCATCATGGCCTGCGCACGTCTGGCGCTGTGTGGTGGCGCTTTGCTCATGGCACACTCTTCAGCAGGTATTTAAAACGCTGGTCACTCTCGGTAGAGACCCAATACGGGTCTCTCGCCCAGCTGGCAAGATGTCTCGGGGAAAGATGCAGCGAGATTTTGCGATTTTCGCCGTTTTGCTGCTGCTTCTCAATGTTGACGACCACTCTGAGCAGCTGAGCATCATTGACGGTTTCGCAGAGCAGGGCAAAAGCAACCCCGCTGATTTCAGAAAGAATCGCGTGCTTATTACGATAGAGCGTGCCATGAGATGCCCCGGCAGGCCTGCTGAATTTATATTCACACAATTCACCTGGTTCGGGCATGCCAGCACCGTCGTAGGCAGGTTGACCATCTGCTCTGACGGCGAACTTTCTGAAGGTCAGGGTCTGGTTGTTGTCGCTCAGTGTTATGTCGCTGCCCGCTTCCCTGATGTCGATTCTTAGCCAGTCAAGAGCGTTGCGCAATTGTGAATGCTGGCTCAACTTGAAAATGCCAAAATTATAATAAGAAGAAGCCATGAAGAAGAGTTGTACGAAGATAAAAACACAAACAGAAAGCAGACAGGCACCGACCAGCACTTCAAGCAGCGTAAAGGCGTGGCGCGTCATGGCATGGCACCGGTAACCGGATGATGATTGGCGATAAGGCTGGCAAGACTCAGATGGGGGCGCTCCGCGCCCGCAAAAGCTGTGGTGACGGTCAGACTGATCAGGCGATCGGAAACCACTTCTCTGATTTGCAGGGTTGTCTGTATCTGGTTGCGAAAATCGGCAGGAACGGTAAGATCGTGCGTGCCGAGCAGCATTTTGAGGTGCTGATACGGCTGACTCCGGTAGGTTTCAAAGTAGCTGGTGTTAATGGTTGCGGCAGTATCGACGAGAAGGTTTTCGCGGATATCTGAACCCGTCGCAACCAGGTGTTTGACGATGGGCAACAGGCCGGCCGAAATCAAAAAAATTATGGCCAGCATCTCAATAAGACTGAGCGCGGATCTCTGGTGTTTTGCAATCATCTGCATTCTATTTTGCACCAAAAACCTTCTGGTTACAAATAAACTGTGCAAATAAAAAAGACCGGGGTCGAAACCCCGGTCTTTTCTTGTAAAGCGTTGCGATTGCTTACTTGTTCTTCAGGTCGCTGAGCATGTTTTTAACGTTGGTCTGGGTGGCTGCATCAAGGCCGCCTTCAGCAAATACTCTGAAGTTCATCTTGGCGATGACGTCAGCGCTGACTTCGCGGTTCTTTTCGTTGGCGGTGGCCACATAGTTCATCAGGCCAGAAACATCGCCACGTGCAACTTCGGCAACCAGAGTTTTAGTGGTGACCTTTTTGTAGTAATCCATGACCATTGTCTGCCACATGGTGTCTTTGGCGAAGGCCAGGTCTTTGTATTCAGCTGAGAAGCTGTAAGAAGAAGCCGGCAGGTAGATGGCCAGGCCGGTGGCGTTCTTGGTATTGTAGCCGCTCAGGCCATTGATGACGATGGTTTTGTCGAGAGCAGCCTGCAGCTTGTTGGCGGCTGTCTGGAAAGCTTCGTCTTTGATTGAATTCTTGGTGAGAGCTACGAAGTGACCGAAATCGATGTTGGTGCGATAGTAGAACTTCTGGGCGCTGTTGAGAGCGGCTTTGAATTCGGCACCGTAGTTGCCGGCGATGGCTGCTTTGCAGAAGCCATTGATAGCATCGCGAAGATTGTCGATTTCGCTGCATTTAAGGGCTGACTGGGTTGAAGATGAATTGCCGGCGCTGCCACCGTCGTATGAAGCAGCATAAACATTAACCATGTGCTTGGCGAATGCTTCGGGGGTGACGCCTTTTTTGAGGCCGGTCAAAATTTCAGTGTAAGGGTAACCTTCGCCTGGTTCAGTTTCTTCAGAGGCAACCAGATAATCGGCACCGTCTTTAATAGCGTAGGCAACTTCGATCATCTGCATCAGGCAAGCGTCAAAGCAGAATACATCAAGCTTCTGGCCGATGGCGGTTTCGATTTCCTTGAGGGCAATGGTGAGTTCATTGGTGGTGATGTGGTGGCCAGACTGGTCATCATAAGAAATACCCTTGATGATTTCGCCCTTAACATCTTTCCAGCCTGAGCCGTGGTTCCACATTACGGAACAATAATGCTTGGCAGGGTAAGCTCTGGCGGTTTCGACCACAAATTTTACATATTCTCTGTAGTCGCCCATGTCAACTTCGCCCGGTTCGCCAACAACTTTGGCGCCGTCTTTGGTAACATAATTGAGTGTGGCTGGGCCGTTTTCGCGGTCGAGCAGGCAGATAATATTGATGTCGTCATTTGAACCGCCGGCTTTAACCATTTCAGCAAGGTCGCCCACGCCAAATGAATCCAGGTTGTTGTCAGCGTTCAGAAAAACCATGAAGGTCCATTCTTTTTGGGGGGCGGCGCTGGCCGGAGCACAAAAGGCGCATGCCAGAAGGGCAATGACGAATACAGACATAAATCTCTTCATACTTATTACTCCTTATACTCTTATACGCGAAAACGATACTTATTATACGCAAATACGAATACCAGTCTCTTGATTATAGGAATTGTTTTGTACCCTGTCAAGAAAACTGCAAAAAAAATGTTGTAACAGAGAGAAAAGTAAAACCCCGGTGCCATTGGCACCGGGGTTTTAAATTACTGGTCTGGGCTTATTTGCCAGCTACAATGCTTTTGAAGGTTTCGAACAGGGCGTTGAATTCACCTTCGATTGCGCTGGGCAGAAGCTTTTCGGCATATACCGCGAAATTGAGTTCTTGAAGGGCGATGCGGAAACTTTCGTCATCAGCGTTCTGGCGGGCTGCTGCGACGAGGCTTCTCAATTCGTCAAGATTGCCGGCGGCTACGTCAGCAACGACTCTTTCGGCGGCTTCTTTTTTGCCGAGGGCGACTATCATGTCATCCCACATGGTGGCCTGGGCAAAGCTGAGACTTGAATATTTGCTTTCGAGAGCCAGGTTGGCTGGCAGGTAGATGGCAATGCCCTTGGCATTGGCAGTCGAAGAACCAGTTACCTTGTTGTTGATAACGGCTGCTTTAACGGCGGCGATTACTTTATCACAGGCAGTTTTAATAGCAACATCAGAAGTGCCGCTCTTAAGAAGTTCTGCAAAATGAACCAGGTCGATGTTGCCCGGATCACCAAATTTCTGAACTTTGGAAACGGCTGCTTTGACGATCATGGCATTCTTGCCGCTCATCAGAGCTTTGGCAAGACCGTTAACCGAATCTACCAGGGCGCTGAACTTGCTGCAATCAACATTTGACTGGGTTGATTCATCATAACCCTGACTGCCACCTGAATATGATTTGCCAAAGGCGTTAACCCAGTTGTTGGCGAAGGCTTCGGCGGTCATACCGGCTTTGACTCCACGAAGGATATCGTTATAAGGAGCACCTTTGCCGGGCTCGAGTTCTTCTGAAGCAACGATGTATTCAACGTTTTCGTAGACGGCATGGCCCACTTCAACCATCTGCATCAGGCAGGCGTCCATTTCAAGGACATCGAGTTTTTTGCCGAGGATGGTCTTGATTTCAGCTACGGCAGTGCCAAGCTGAGCGTTGGTGATGTGATTGTTTGAAGAATCGTCATAGGAAATGCCGCGATAAACATTGGCGCCATTCTTGGCTTTCCAGCCGGAGCCGTGATTCCAGATGACGAAACAATATTGTTTGGCCGGATAGTTTTCTTTAATGTATTTTGCGAAGTTGACGAGCTGGCGATAATCGCCCATATCAAGTTCGCCCATATCTTTAACTTTTTTGATGTTGTTCTTTTCGATGTAGTTGATCTGGGCAGGGCCACGTTCGCGGTCAATGAGACTGACGACGTTGATGTTGGCATTCGAACCAACTTCGGCCATTTCTTCCTGGTCTTCTACTCCGAACGGATCCAGATTGTTGTCGGCGTTAAGGAACACTGCTAGAGTCCAGTCTTTGGCTGCGGCAGCGTTTGCAGGTGTGTATGCAGCGCACAACAACAGGGTTACGACGACGATGATACTTGATACTCGCTTCATTCTCGGTCTCCCTGAACTTATAAACTTATCCGGGAATTCTCGCTCCGGATATAAATATTGTAATGCTCCCGGAGACAACCCGCAAGAGAAAAAATAAAAAAATGTACACAAGATTCAGGGTGCAATTTCTTCAGAAATCGGGCATTATTGGGGCAACTTCGATGGAAGGCCTCAGATAATCATGACTGAAAACCACGAATTGAACTTGAAAGTTTTAGTTGCCACCCCGGCTGATGTTAACGATTTGTTCGCTTTCGAAAAATTGTGTTTCGAGCACGCACCAGACCAGTTTCCTAAACGCAACCTGCGTCACCTGATAACTTCACCCACGAGCAGAACCATGATTATCAGAGACGAACAGGGTGTGATTTTTGCAACTGTAACCGGCCTGCTGCGCCATTTTAAGGTTCCATCAGGGCGAATTTACAAGATTGGCGTGCTGCCAGGGCTCAAAAAACGGGGCATAGGCTCGTTTCTCATTCGCACTGTTGAAGACTGGTTCAGGTCGCAGGGCATGCAACGCTCATGCGCCGAAGTGCGCGAGAGCAACAGCCCATCACGGCACATGTTTGAAAAGAATGGATACGTCGAAACCGGCATGCTCTACTGGTTTTATGCCGGTGGCGAAAATGCCGTAAAATACTGGAAGACTTTGTAAACGCTCACATCGCAGATTAAACGGCTGTGTCTATGAGTTTTGTGCCAGTTTCGTCTTCATCATTTGAGACTTTACTGGTTTTTTCGTAGGGGTTGCGGCTGCCAAGCAGTTTTTCGAACATCTGCTGTCTGAACTTTTCGGCGTAGGTCGAGAATTCATCAAGAAAGCTCTGGTAGTCTTCCTGGGATAATTTCATGCCCGGCTTGAAGAACATTTCGATCAGCGATTGCTCGTCATCACCCTTTGAACCCGTCAACAGAGCCGAAAGATCGGTCGTCGGCATTGAAAAGCCCGGGTTGGGCGCCTGAACTGCCGGGGCCGCATCAGTTTCTTCAGAACCGAGAACATCAGTTTTAATCTGCTCGACATCGGCAAAAAAGGCCTTCGCCTGGCCCTGCATCTGGTTCTTTATCTCGGCAAAAACTCCGTCGGCCTTGCCATAGGTTTTTTCGAGTTCGGCAAAAAAGTCGTCGGTTTTGGCCAGAAAGTTCTCGAGAGCTTCAGGGCTGAGATCAGCAAGACCTTCGACGGCATCAAAGAATTCTGAGGTGGTTTCGGGTGAAATTTCGAGCGATTTGCTGGTGCCGTTCATGAAAGACCCGACCGGGTCGATCGACAGGCTGAAGCTGCCCTTAAAAGTTTCAGAAACTTTGCCGCTCAGCTCAACAAAGCGATTGGCACCATCGCTGCCCATTTTCGCCTCAACCTGAGAGGTGAGTTCATAGAAGAGATCGAACTGAAAGGAAATATTTAAGCCATCAGCCTGTACAGCGCCGGCTTCGGGGTTTTGTGCGAGACTGCCCGCGTCTTTCTCATTATTTTCGAGAACCCTGGAACGTTGAAATGTATCGGTTATGCCAGGTACGCCGGCGGGGTTGGCTTTTTCATCTATAATACCGCTTAGACGCTCGCGATTGCGGGCCTGAAGTTGCTCAATCGGTGACCTTCCCTGGTCGTTTTGCAGTTTAATGCTCATAGTTCTGCCTCCTTGCAGTTGAAAAAGGCATAATTCACCCTTTCCTATATAACTATCGACTGTTTTCTGCCAGAACTTGACTGGCAAAAATTGTGAAAATGAAACCAATCAACATGTTAGGCGCCAAAAAATTGATCAATCATTAATAAATATCGCAAAATCATCGTTTTTCGTTCATGGTCATTGTGCGCTTTCATCGGAAACGGTTTCGTCAGCTTCAGATGCCGCTTATGGGGCACTGCTGCCATCGTCAGAATCAGTCGCTGGAACAGCAGGGTGGGGCAGGTCGGGTTCTGGTGTATCGGTCTGGGTGACTTCAGGGCTACCTGACGGTTGTTCAGATATTGGCTCGTCTGCAGAAGTATCGGTCTCATCTTCTGATGCAGGGGCGATTGATTTGTCGTAAGTGGCAGTCCTGGCAGGGTCTTTTTCTTCTTCTTCGGGTATTTCAACGACTGGCCAGTCTGTACCATCAAGGTATGGCCGCAAAGACTCAACCAGCATAGTGGCACGGCTGGCAATCTCTTCGCCGGTATTTTCTTCGGGCAGTTCATTACTCAAGACAGGATCGAAAGCTTTCAATTCAGCAAGCCGGCTGAATATTTTTTCGAGGCCAATAATTGCCGAAAAATTGGGTGTAACGCGGGTATCGATGTCGCGGGAAGGAAATCTGCTGCTATTGAGGGCAGATTCTTTTGGCGCTGGTCGCTGCGCAGAGCCTGAAAGGGCTTCGTGCAGGCTTTTTTGCCAGGCTTCTGCTTTGGCGGGGCCAGCAGAGATCTGGCTGTAAAATTTTTCGAGTGAAATCTTAAAATCGAGCAGGCTGCGCAGCATCAGGTTCATGTGTACTGCCTGCCGGACCCCGGAAATTGCGTTTCCTGAACCGCTCAGATACTGTAACTGGCTGTTGGTGAAGTTAAGGTGGTGCTCATACTGGTTGAGCAGGCCATCCCATAGTTGGCAATAGTGGCTGATCGTGCTTCGTATGTTTTTTCCGGCGGCTTTGAGCGGGCTGGCGGGTTGCCCGGCTACGACACATTGTGAGCTGATCAGGTCAAGCTCTGCCAGCAGAGCCTTGATGCTGCTGACGGCTCTTCTCTGGTGGGCGGCAATATCAGCGGCAATCAAATTCATTTTAAGAAGTTGCCCGAGCCTGGCTGATCTTGTGGTCGGGCTGCGCTGCAACTCTTCGACTGAGATATTGATGACCGATCGGGT
>DAOPYA010000140.1:0-10799 GCA_035352635.1 Candidatus Rifleibacterium sp. | reverse complement strand
GCTGACCTCCTGTCAGCAAAAAAGCAACCCGGCTGATAGGCCGAAGCTTCACCTCAAAAAAGAAAACCCGTTTATAAAAATCAGTTGTTGATGGGGGGTTCAATACTCACCGAGAATTACTGGCGGCAATTATCATCTGAGCTATGGAAACAGCGGTGGGGTTGTGGTAGAATCGCGGTGCATTAGTGAATTTCAAACCAGAAACATGGGGTATGTAGATGAGCGTTGAAGAAACCAGCCGTAACTCGAATTTTATTCGCGATATTATTGACGAAGACCTGAAATCAGGCAAACACAAAGAAATTGTTACCCGGTTTCCACCAGAACCAAACGGTTACCTGCACGTGGGGCACGCCAAGTCGATCTGTCTGAATTTTGGGCTCGCCCGCGACTACCAGGGGCGCTGCCACCTGCGCTTCGACGATACCAACCCGGTTAAAGAAGAGCAGGAATACATCGATTCAATCAAAGAAGACGTCAGATGGCTCGGTTTCGACTGGGGCAAACATGAATATTACGCTTCTGATTATTTTCAGCAGCTCTATGACTGGGCAATTCTGCTGATCAAAGAAGGCAAGGCCTATGTCGATGACCAGACTGCCGATGAAATCAGAGTCAGCCGTGGCACTCTCACTGAGCCGGGCAAAAATTCCCCTCATCGCAACCGCACTGTTGAAGAGAATCTTGACCTGTTCACCCGCATGAAAGACGGCGAATTTAAGAATGGTGAGCGGGTGCTGCGTGCCAAAATCGACATGGCCGCACCGAATATCAATATGCGCGACCCGGTTCTCTACCGAATTCTGCATGCCCATCACCCGCGCACTGGCGACAAATGGTGCATTTATCCGATGTATGATTACACGCATGGCCAGTCTGACGCCCTTGAACACATCAGTCATTCGATCTGCACCCTCGAATTCCAGGATCACCGGCCGCTTTATGACTGGTTCATCGCCAACCTGCCCGTGCCCGCACGCCCGCATCAGTATGAATTCGCCCGCCTCAACCTGACTTACACGGTGATGAGCAAGCGCAAGCTGCTGCGCCTTGTTCAGGAAAAAAAGGTTCTCGGCTGGGATGACCCGCGCATGCCAACCATCTCTGGAATGCGCCGCCGTGGCTATCCGGCCGCTTCCCTGCGTGAGTTCTGCGATCGCATCGGTGTAGCCAAAGCCAACAGCACCGTTGAATTCGGGCTGCTCGAAAACTGCGTCAGAGACGATCTTAATCGTAATGCCCTGCGCTTTATGGCAGTTCTCAGGCCTCTTAAAGTGGTAATCACCAATTACCCCGAAGGCAAGAGTGAATATTTCGACGCTGAAAACAACCCTGAAGACCCGAATTCAGGCACCCGCAAGGTCAAATTTACCCGCGAAATCTTCATCGAACAGGAAGATTTCATGGAAACCCCGCCAAAAAAATTCTTCAGACTGTCGCCAGGCTCAGAAGTGCGCCTCAAACACTCTTATTACATTACCTGCAAAGAAGTCATCAAAGACGCGCAGGGCAAGGTGGTCGAACTGCGCTGTGAACTCGACCCCGAAAGCCGTGGTGGTTCAACCCCTGACGGTCGAAGAGTTAAGGGTACCCTGCACTGGGTATCGGCGAGCGAAGGCCTCAAAGCCGAAGTGCGTCAGTATGACCACCTCTTTAAACAGGAAAACCCCGACAAAGTCGAAGAGGGCGCTGATTTTCTCGACAATATCAACCCTGATTCCCTCGAAATTCTCAGCGATTGCGTCGTTGAACCGGCGGTTGCCGACGTGAAACCTGGTATCGCCATGCAGTTTCTGCGCATGGGCTACTTTTGCAAAGACAAGGATTCAGCTCCGGGCAAAATGGTGTTTAACCGCACCATTTCTCTTAAAGACGGCTGGGCCAAAGAGCAGAAGAAGCAGAACGACTGAAATCTGGTTATAAAAAAAGGCCCGGCGTTTTTATGCCGGGCCTTTTTTTATAAAGCGCGGTTATTCGAGGTAGGTGTAGCCATACAGGCCTGAACGATAGATGGCGAGAAACTCTTTGCCTTCGTTGATGGTTATGCGGCCTTCTTTAACTGAGGCAGAAACCCAGGTTTCCATGGTGCGAACAAGTTTTTTGGCGCTGAACTGCACGTAATCGAGCACATCGGCAACGGTTTCGCCGTCGATTATTTTATCGATGGTGAAGGTGCTGTCTTCATGAACGGTGATGTGTACGGCGTTGGTGTCGCCGAACAGGTTATGCAGGTCGCCGAGGATTTCCTGGTAGGCGCCGACCATGAAGACGCCGAGGTAGTATGGCTCGTAAGTCTTCAGCTGGTGCAGAGGCAGACAGGGGTTAAAATTGCGGTTGCCGATGAAGCGGTCGATCTTGCCGTCAGAATCGCAGGTGATATCTTGCAGTGTGGCGCTCTGCAGCGGTTTTTCGTCGAGGCGGTGCAGAGGCATGATTGGAAACAGCTGATCAACGGCCCAGGCGTCGGGCAGTGACTGAAAGAGCGAAAAATTGCAGAAATACTTTTCGGCAAGGATTTTATCGAGCTGACGAAGTTCGTCAGAGGTGTGCTTCGCCTGTCTGGCCAGTTCTCTAACTTCGTGGGCGATGGTCCAGAAAAGTTTTTCGGCTTTGGCGCGGCCTTTGAGGTCGAGCATGCCGAGATTGAAGAGGTCGAGTGATTCTTCGCGGAGTTGCTGGGCGTCGTGCCAGGCTTCTATCATCGTCAGGTCGGTCAGCGAGTCGAGAATGGTGTGCATATCGACGACGATTTCGTGGTCTTTCTTTTCGATTTTGAACTCTTCATAAGGGGTTTTCGGCGGGCAGTTCGTTTCGAGAACGTTAAAAACCAGCACTGAATGGTGGGCGGTCAGAGCGCGGCCCGACTCGGTGATCAGGTGTGGATGCGGGAAACCATTTTTATCTGAGGCGTCCTGGAGGGCGGAAACAGCGTCGTTGGCGTATTCCTGGATCGAATAGTTGATGCTGCTGCTGATCGTGGTGCGGGTGCCATCGTAATCGACGCCCAGCCCGCCGCCGATATCGACGTATTCGAGGTTGCAGCCGAGTTTGCGCAGCTGAACGTAGAATTGCGAGGCTTCTTTCAGGCCACTTTTGATCTTGCGGATATTGGTAATCTGGCTGCCGAGGTGGCAGTGAATGAGCTTGACGCAGTCGATCAGGCCTTCTTCCTTCATGAATTCGACGGCTTCGATGAGTTCGGTTGGTGTGAGGCCGAATTTGCTCTTGTCGCCGCCTGAATCTTCCCATTTGCCGCTGCCGAAGGCCGCGAGTTTGATTCTGATACCCACGTTCGGCATAACTTTATGAACTTTGGCGAGTCGGGCGATCAGTTTGAGTTCGTTGAATTTTTCGGCGACGATGAAAATGCGTTTGCCCATTTTCTGGGCGAGCAGCGCGAGTTCGATGAATTCTTCGTCTTTGTAGCCATTGCAGATCAGCAGGGCGTCCGGGTTGTCCATGATGGCAAGTACGGCATGCAGTTCAGGTTTTGAACCGGCTTCGAGGCCGATGTTGAACTTCTGGCCATACTGCACGATTTCTTCGACGACCGGGCGTTGCTGGTTAACCTTGACCGGGTAAACCGTGTAGTAATTGCCCGAAAAATTGTATTCTTCGGAGGCGTTTTTGAAGCAGCTTGAGATAGTTTCGATGCGGTTGTCGAGAATATCAGGAAAGCGGAGCAGCAGGGGGCACGAAACATCTTTAAGACTGAGATCGTCGAGAATTTCCTTGATATCGACAGATATTTTTGGGTTGCGATGCGGCATTACCGTGACGTTGCCGGCTTTATTAACGCCAAAATAGCCAATTCCCCAGCCTTGAATGTTATATAGTTCAGCAGAATCGTCTGTACGCCATTTTCGCATCGCAAACCTCCAAAAAAAATAGCAGTTTGAAGCGTATATATTAGATGCAAATTGCCGGCTTAGCAAGTTTTTTAGCGCTTGTTTTCGTGAGGTGGTAAGAGTATACTGAAAAAAATTTTCTGCCGGGTCTGCCGCATGGCGGCCCTGGCCGGGTAAACTGCGCTGCCACCGGTGTGCTCATCGTATCTGCTTGCAGGTGTAACCTGTTTCAGACCTGTGTCTCAGAGGCTATTTAACGGTGCCGACCGACTGGCCGCCGGTATCAGTGACAGAAGGTTCTAAACCTGGAGATGCAAGATGGCGACTGATGATGGCTCGGTGGGCCGTAATGACGACTGCCCCTGTGGCAGCGGCTTTAAATTCAAGAGATGTTGCATGAACAAAACAAATAACGTGGTTGAACGCGATGTAGCCGAGCTATATCTGCGCAATTACCGTATCCACTTGAAGACCCCGCATGATATTTCCGGTATCAAGGTAGCCGGGCGCCTGGTGGTAGACACCCTGCGCAAGGTTGAAGAAACCATAAAACCCGGCATCACTACCAACGACATCAATCGCTTCGTGCACGAATACACCCTCAAGCATGGCGCGGTGCCGGCCCCTTTGAATTATCGCGGGTTTCCCAAAAGCGTCTGTACTTCGATCAACGAGGTGATTTGCCATGGCATACCTTCTGATCGCGTTCTCAAAGAGGGCGATATTGTTAATGTTGATGTAACCTCGATTCTCAACGGTTATTACGCTGATGCAAACATGACATTTTTTGTCGGCACCTGCGGCCCTGATGCCCATAAGATCGTTGAAGTGGCGCGTGAATCGCTCAAGCGCGGCCTTAGTGTCGTCAAGCCTGATAACACCATCGGCGACATCGGTTGGGCGATTCAGGAATACGCCGAAGCAAAAGGCTGCTCGGTGGTGCGCGAGTTTATCGGGCACGGCATTGGCAAGGTTTTTCATGAACCACCCGATGTGCCGCACTTCGGCCGTGCCGGCACCGGCATTACCATGGTGCCGGGCATGGTATTTACCGTCGAACCGATGGTTAATATCGGCAAACGTTTTTTGCGGGTTCTCGAAGACGAATGGACAGCGGTAACCCGCGATGGTTCGCTTTCAGCGCAATTCGAACAGACGATTGTCGTCACCGAATCAGGCTATGAAAGCTTGACTCCCTACGATCTTTAAACTGCTGAAATAAATTTTCCACCACAGGAGACACAATGGAAGAACTGCTGACCAGTTATCTGCGTTTTCTCGACGAAGAAATATATGGCGAAACCTGTTTTGATCCTGATGTTCCGATCAAAAACCAGTTCGGTGCAGTTCTTGACGAACTCGACTTCAGGCTCGCCACAGTTAAGTTTGAAATGGACTCGCTGGTCGAAATTCCGATGAATGCTATCAGCGGCGAGACGACCCTGCGTGAACTCATCGAAAAAGTTGCGGCCCAGCCGAAAATCGGCAAAGCAGAAGCACCTGCTTTTCTTAAAAAGAAAAAAGACGATCTGACAAAAATTGCGCGTCTGATGGCCGAAGATCTGCAGAGCATGCTTGGCTGAAAACAATCTTGCAGAGCAACAGGCAAAGAGCCGCCGGCCTCGCGTCAGGCGGCGTTTTTGCAGTCTGGTAACGCGAACATGGCATCTGAGATGAGGCAAGGTCAGCCGGTAATGCACGAAAACCACGAGGCGCGGCACGAAGATTTTGCAGCTTACCTGCTGCAGGTGCGGCGTGATGAGCTGCTTGCCTTTCTTGAAGCTCAACAAGAACCGGCCTGGGAATGCGAACTTCTGCGGGTTGCCTGCCCGGCCGCCGATA
Organism: Candidatus Rifleibacterium sp.; assembly: GCA_035352635.1. Lineage (GTDB taxonomy): Bacteria > Muiribacteriota > Ozemobacteria > Ozemobacterales > Ozemobacteraceae > Rifleibacterium. The sequence goes on along the minus strand of DAOPYA010000140.1, from coordinate 5,109 downwards.
TGCTGGCAGGGCCGCCGCTCGAAATGTACCGCTGGCATTTTGTGCTTTTTCATGTTTTGTATCAGCTAGTGCCAGAGTTTGCGGCCCGTGGGCAATATCTCTATATTCATTTTATGCGCACCTGCACCCGGAAATACCCCGAACCCGGCAACTGCCGATATTTTCTTGCTGAAGAAGCCAGGTTTTGCGGTGCACCCGGTTGCCTGACTAACCCATATTGTGATTTTCACCGGAACCGTGTTGAAGAACAGGCTCTAGACTGCCTTTCTGATCGGTATTTTTACCTTGACCCGGCTAATTTCACGGCCTTGAGTTCTGACAACGCCGAAAAGTTCATCGCCGGCGCCTGGAACCTTCTGCAGAACCGCGACGAATACCTCAACTGCCTCGCGATAATGGGCCTGCCCGAGGGTGTGGCACCCGATCTGCTGAAAAAGCGCTTCAGACACCTCGCCAAAACCCTGCACCCCGACCTGAACCCCATCGACCACCAGAAATTCGCCCAGATTAACAGCGCCTACCGAAAACTTCTGACCTTCATGGGCAGCCGCTAAAAATTTGGCTCTTTACAACATGGTGGTTTGTTCGTATGATTAATGTACGTCTCGCTGGAGCGGAGGTTTTTGCATGAATAAACTCGTTGGCCTTCTGGTTGCTGGTGGTCTTGCCTGTGGCGTTCAGGCCATGGCTTTTGACGAAGATAAATTTCGTGCGACCCTTGAATCGTTCAATAAAGTCGCATTGCCTCCGGTCGCCGGTTCGGTCGAAAAAGGCTCGTTCAAGGGTTCTTCAGGGCCAAAAGGCGGTCAGTCTCAGGGCGGTGACGACTTTGTCTGGCTCAAAGCCGAAAAAATTAATCAGCAGCTTGAATTGCTGATTCGCGGTATCGAAGGTGCCAAAGGTGTGGCCACCGCTCTTGCGGTTATTACCAACCTTTATAACAGCGACAAAATTTCGATCGATGTGGCATTGACCGCTGTGCAGCTGCTCAAGCTGCGGGCGACCTTTCTCAAGGTTTTTGTCACCAACGGTGATACCGAACTCGAAATCATGATCAATATTTTGCAGGAACACGAGAGCGACCTGGCTGGCAAACAGGCCGCCGCCGGGCAGACCAGCGTTGGCATCGGCGTCAAGGGCAAGATTGCTAACCCGCCGCCCGCCGCTCCGGCTGACCCTGCACAGGGTGACCCGTTCAACGGCAAACAATAAACAGTTTTAAAAAAGGCCGGGTGCTTCGCCAGACAGCGAAGCACCCGGTTTTTTTATGCCGCCGGTCGCTGGTTTCTGCCAATATGGTGCCAGTCAGTTTGACATCTGGCGATACGGAATGCTATGTTTGCAAAGTTGGCCGGTGCGAGAGGGCAAAATCAGATGAAGGTTGCTACCGGCAGCAAAAGAAATGAGATGCCATGAACGACAATGATATTGCCAGAGCTGAAGAAACCCTGAAAGCTGAATTGCGCGATATGCAACGTGCGGTGGTGGCGTTGCGCGACGAACTCGAACGCTGTCAGGCTGGCTCTGAAGATGCAGTGCAGGCGGCCCGACGTGAAGCAGCCCAGGATATCGCCCAGTTCAAGGCGACGATTGCCGAATTGCGCAACGAACTTGAACTCGCCATGATTCAGCGCCAGGAGCAGGTTCAGCAGGCTATTTCGGGCAATCAGGATGAAATCATGCAGTTAAAAAAGACCGCTGCCGAGCTGCGCAGCTGCCTTGAAACCACCCTTTTTGAAAAAGATGCTGCGGTGCAGGCGGCAGTAGTTGCCTCGGCCGGTGAGGTTCAGCAACTTCGCAGTCTGGCGGCAACCCTGCGTGAACAACTCGAAACCGAAAAATTTGATCGTGAAAACGCCGTGCAGCAAGAAAAGCAGCGTGCTGCTGCCGAACTTGGCCAGTTGCAGACCATTATTCAGGCCCTGCGCGATGAGCTTGAACGCCGCGCCTGAGACCGAAATCCATTTTACCGGAGAACTGGCAAATATGAATAAACCTCGACGGGAAAAGCCAACAGAAAAGCCGACAGAGAAGCTTTCGACTGACCAGAAACAGCGCCTGCGCGAGCTTGAACTGTTGCTCGACATTTCGCGTAAAATGTCGGCCATGGATTCCCTCGACGAGGTTCTCAAGGTTCTGGTTGAGATGTCGACGGCCCGGCTCAACGCTGAACGGGGCACGCTATTTCTCAATGACCCGCATACCCATGAACTCTATTCGCGGGTCGCCATGGGCAATTTTACCCGCGAAATCCGCATTCTCAACAGCAACGGCATCGCCGGGCATGTTTTTAACAGCGGCGAAGGGCTGATTATTCCAGATGCCTATTCTGACTCGCGTTTTAACCGTAACGTCGATGAACAGACAGGTTTTGTGACACGCAGTATTCTTTGCGTGCCGATCAGAACCTCGAAAGGCGAGATCATTGCGGTTGCCCAGGTTCTCAACAAGAAAAAGGGGCGCTTCAATCGTGCCGATCTGCGTCTTTTCGAGGCCATGATGGAACAGGGTTCGCTGGCACTGCAGAGTTTGCAGTTCATCGAGCGCATGGAAACCGTGCGTCGCCAGGAACTTGAATTTATCAACATTGTTTCTGAGATGACTTCAGATATAAAGTTGGGCTCGTTGCTTCAGAAAGTAATGGGCGAGGCTACCAGCATGCTGAATGCCGAGCGTTCGACTCTTTTTCTGCACGACGAAAAAACCGACGAACTCTGGTCAGAGGTAGGGCAGGGGCTTGAATCTGCCCAGATCAGGTTGCCAAGCCACGCTGGAATTGCCGGGGCGGTTTTTAAATCGAGCAAAACCATCAATATTCCGTATGCTTACGCCGATCTGCGTTTTAACCCTTCCTTCGATAAAAAAACCGGTTTTTTTACCCGTTCTATTTTGTGCGTGCCGGTTGTAAACAAGCACGGGCGCACGATTGGCGTCACTCAGGTTCTCAATAAACGCGGCGGCCCCTTCACCCAGGAAGACGAAGCCCGTCTGCGTGCTTTTACGGCGCAGGTTTCGATTGCGCTTGAGAACGCCAAGCTTTTCGCTGATGTTCAGGCCATGAAAAACTATAATGAAGCGATGCTCGAATCGATGAGCAACGGCCTGATCACCCTCGATGCCGCCGGCAAAATCGTCACCTGTAATGCCGCCTGCCTGCGAATTCTTAAAGTGCCTGCGAATGCTGTTATTAACAAAAACGCCAGTGAATTTTTTGTAGGCGAAAACGCCTGGGTGCTCGATAAATTGCGGTTGGTCAACGAAACCCGCCAACAGCAGACTTCAGTTGACGCGCCTTTGCTGGTTGGCAGCGAAAAGCTTGCCGTTAACCTGACGGTGCAGATGCTGCTTAATATCGATCAAAAATGCATCGGCTCGATGATTGTCATCGAGGATATCAGCAACGAAAAACGCCTTAAATCAACAATGTCGCGCTACATGGACCCGGCGATTGCCGATCGTCTGCTGGCTAGCGGCACAGAGTTGCTTGGCGGGTCGAATGTTGAATGCACGGTGCTGTTTGCCGATGTTCGCGGTTTTACGACCTTGACTGAACAACTTGGCGCTCAGGGCACAGTGACCTTGCTCAACGAGTATTTTACCCTGATGGTCGATTGCATTCAGCATGAGAGCGGCATGCTCGACAAATTCATCGGTGATGCGATCATGGCGGCTTTTGGAATTCCGGTCGCCCACGAAGATGATGCTGACCGGGCGGTGCGTGCTGCCATTTCGATGATGGAAACTCTGAACCGCTGGAACCGACAACGCACTTCTGAGGGGCGTTTGCCGGTGAATATCGGGGTCGGGTTAAATACCGACACGGTGGTTTCGGGCAATATCGGCTCGAACAAGCGCATGGATTTTACGATTATCGGCGATGGGGTCAATCTGGCGGCGCGTCTCGAGACCGCCTGTAAGCAATATGGTGCGAAGATTCTCATCAGCGAATTCACGCTGCGCAAGCTGCAGGGTACCTATCGTGAACGCGAAATCGATCTGGTGGTAGTGAAGGGCAAAACCAAACCGGTTGCGATTCACGAGATACTGGCCTTTCATACCCGCGAAAGCTTTCCGGGCATCGGCGAGGTTCTCGGCCTGTTCAAAGACGGTCTCTCGGCTTACCGCGCCCGCAAATGGGACGCGGCGATCAGACTGTTTACTGACTGCCTGGCAGTCAACCCCAATGACAAGCCAAGCAAAATCTATATTGACCGGGCCAGGGCGCTCAAAGAAAACCCGCCACCCGATGACTGGGCCGGCGTCTGGGTCATGGAATCGAAATAACAGGTATCTGGAGAAAAATCAAAATATGCTGGAACATTTTTGTAGTTGCCCCGATCACAAATGCCCATTTAACCCGCATAATGAAGCCGGTTCGTCAGCGGGTTGCGACCTGTGCATTAAAAAGTGCCTGAAGGCGCATGAAATCCCGTCGTGTTTTTTTATCGATGTAAATGCTGACACCTCAGGCGTCAGTGATTACAGCTATGCAGGTTTTGCTCAGTTTCTGAAGAGGCATAGGGGTTGAGCTGCTGTTAGCGGGCCGCTGCCGTTAGTCAGGCTGGTGTTTTGGCGTTCAGACGGTCGAGAAAATCGATAACCTTGCGGGTGATAAAATCAGGGGTCGATGCGCCGGCAGAGACAGCGATGGTCTCGCAGCCGGCGAAGTCTTCGAGGTTCAGTTCGGCTTCGGTTTCGACAAGAAAGGTGCGTGGGCACAGCCCGGCAGCGATTTCTGCGAGTCGCCGGGTATTGGCACTTGATTTGCCGCCGACGATGACGACTGCATCGGCATTTGCGGCGAGTTTGCGAATTTCCTGCTGGCGTTCAGAAGTTGCCTGGCAGATAGAATCGCAGATTACGGCTTCGTCTGCGCGGCTTTTCAGTATTGCGGCGATACTGTTGAACTCGTCTTCATTGAAGGTAGTCTGGCCGATAACCATGATTTTTGGGCGGTGCGAAACCTGTCTGGCCTGTTCTTCGCCGGCGATTACTTCATGGGCGGTGGCGAAGCTTTGCAGGCTGAGAATCTCGGGGTGGTCGGGGTCGCCGATGATGTAAATATAGTAACCCTTTTCGCTGTAATTTTTGATCTGCCGCTGGCTGGTG
>DAOPYA010000139.1:7009-10885 GCA_035352635.1 Candidatus Rifleibacterium sp. | reverse complement strand
GTCTGGTGGATTCGCCAGGCGATGATTCAGGTGGTATCGAGCCATGGCAACCCGATCAGGCTGCCGCTTAACCGGGTTCATACCAGCCTGCGCATCAAAAAGGTCGAAGAGACCCTGATCAAAAAGCTTAACCGGCGCCCGACCCTCGAAGAACTCGCCAACGCCGTTATGATGAAACCGAAAGATCTCGGCAAGTTTCTGCGCGACCTGCCAAACGTCGTCTCCATGGACAGCACCCCGGTCGATTCAGAAGAAGACCTGTTTCTGCGTGATGTCATCACCGACTTCGATTCTGACCCGCTCGCTGAAGCCGAACGAAAAGCCCTCGAAGGCGAACTCGAAAAAGTGCTCTCGTCACTCTCAGACCGCGAACGCGTTGTGCTGATGCACCGTTTCGGGCTGCGCGACACCAAATCATACACCCTCGAAGAAATCGGCAAACTCCTCGGGGTTACCCGCGAACGCGTGCGCCAGATCGAGTCGCAGGCACTCGCCAAACTTCGCAACCCGCGAAGGTCGCAGCTATTGCATACCTACCTCACCTGACCCCCGACGAACGCCGATGAACACGGGTCGGCAGAGAACCAGGGGTTTGCAGGCAAAAAAAATCAGGCCGAAGAGAATTCTTCGGCCTGGTTCTTTTTAGCGCTAGGGGCGGCCGATGATCATCAGATAGGTATTGAAGTTTTCACGGGCGGCCTTGCTGACGTGTTCGGGGGTTACCGAGTCATAGATGCCAAGAATTTCTTCGATAAAGTCGGCTTGCAGGCCGTTCCAGAGGAAGGTGGCCAGGGTTGCCGACTGGGCATCTGATCTTTCGAGGGCGCGGTTAAAATACGAGCGCATTTTTTGCCCGGCGGCCTTGATGTCGTCTGCCGAAACGGCCATCTGCGGTATGCCGTTGACGATGCCTTCGATGACTTTGCGGGCCTCATCGACCTTGGCGACCGGCACAGTGGCATGGAACGAGAACAGCGAGAACAGGCGGTTGGTGCGATAGGTACCCCACAGCCCGTCGTAGGCGTCGATTTTTTTGAGTTCGCGGGCGACCAGTGCGTTGCTGCTGCTGAAAAGCAGGTGGCTCATCACCGAATTGGCTCCGAAGCTGCTGCACAGTTCTTCCTGGGATTTCAGGCTGAGAAACTGTTTCATGCGGAAACCAACCGCGATGTGGGCGAGGTCACCGCCGCCGGGCAATTTAACTTCTTTGACAATGGTTTTTTCGAAGGGGGTGCCGACCCAGAGTGGGCATTCTGAGGTCGCGATGCCTTTTCCGGTGGGGAAATCAGCAAAAGCATTGCTGATCAGTTCAAGGGTCTTGTCGTTATCGAAGTTACCGACGGCCGAAATGCAGAGATTCGAAGCGACTGCCCACTGGCGATAGAACTGACCGACCTGTTCGTAGGTAATCTTGTCGAAATCGGCGGCTGCAACATTTCCGATCGTCAGATTCAGCCCGGGGTAGAGGCCTTCGAGCAGGCTGTTGACCACGATATTTTGCGGGCGGGCTGCTTCTTCGTCGTAGTTTTCTCTGACTTTCTGGCGGGTATTGCGAAAGAACTTTTCAGAGAAATCAGGTCTGACAAAGGTATTTTTAAGAAATTCAAGCAGATCGGGCAAGCGCTGCTTTTGAGTGCGTGCCGAAATAACGAGGCTTTCGTTGTTAAAACCGGCTTCAATGCGGGCGCCGATTTCGTCGAGCCGGTTGGTGAGGCGGTTATTTTCGCTGTCGTTGATGTAATTTACGATCATTTCGGCAACCAGTCGGGTCATGCGTCGATCGGCTTCGCTGCTGGTGCAGGCGTCAACGCCGAACAGCAGGGTCAGGCCCACCACTTCGCTGCCGGGGAAACTGCGCACCACAATGCGGGCGCCATTAGCCAGACTGGTGAATTTAACCGGGTCTTCTTCGGCTTTCTGGTATTTGAGGGGGTAAACTATGCGCACGGCGTAGCGGTCAGAACCGAAAATGCGATGCGAAACGCGCTGCATGTCAGGGGGCGTAACCCGGCTGAATGCGGCATCGATACCTTCGGCAATGCGGAAATTGCTCATCAGTTCTGCGAACCCGAGGTCAAATACCCTTTCGAGCCGCGATTCACGCTTTTCGAGGTTATTGAGCTGCATCATGTCAGTGATCCGGCGCATTTCATTGCCGTTTGGTGGCGTCATGTTGAGGTTAGCCAGAGCGGTTAGAATGGTATTCATCGGGCGATTGACATTGGTATCGCGGCTGGTGAAGCCGATTAAGAAAACACCACGGTCACGAGCAGGCTGGTAGCGTGCATAAAGATTCTTGAGTTCGGGAAAATCCTTGCGCAGGGTCTGTTCGAGCCACGAATTATTGATATCGTGCATGGCCGCCTGCCAGAGGTAGGCGGCTGGCATATCGGGGTCATTGTAACCAGGTGCCGCGAAGCCGAGCAGCACTTCGGTTTCTTCGATATCGAGAAAGTCGATTTCTTCGGTTTTGCGTGACTGCACGGCCGGGGCCGGCGGGGCAAGCGCGGGGGTCGCTTCAACAATCGAGGCTTTCAGGGTGCCGAACTTCTGCATGGCAGCGGTGATGACATCTGAAGCGGTTACGTCGCCGATCACCACCAGAACAGCGTTGTTCGGAACAAAGATTTCAGAGACAAAGGTTTCGAGTTCTTTAATCTGCACTTTGGCGAGGAGCTGCTCGTCGATCGGGCCATGGCATTCGACAAGCTGACCGGGGTACAGGTCTTTCCATATCTGGCTTTCCATGAGGCCGCCAGTTCGGGGGAATTTTCGGGCCGACATAACGGATCGGTGCGCGTCGTCTTTGGCCTGGTCGAAATCTTCAGCCGAGGGTTTGAGGTTGAAGCCAAGTTTATGAAGAGCTTCGAGCATCAGCGGCAACTGGTTGGCGTTACCGTTGCAGGCGGCGTAAAACATGTCCTGGCCGCCGCCGAACTCGTTGATGATACCCACTTTTTCGAGGCGGGCATTGAAATCAAAGCGTGATTCATCAGCAAGGCCGGCAGAACTGAGCAGCCGGCGATAAATGCTTCCAAGACCGGCATTGCAGCTGTGCCGGTAATGAACGCCACTGTCAAAAATCAGGCCGGCGGCCGCCACCGGCAGGCTTTTATCTTCGACGACGATGACGCGCAGGCCGTTCGGCAGAATGGCCTTTTCGGGTGGCGACTTCACCAGAGCGGTGAGTTGCATGGTTGCGAAAGTGAATAAGACGGCTAACGCCAGGGAAATACGCTGCGGATTTATAATTTTCATGGCCTCCTCCAAAAGCTGGTCATGCTGGGAATGCTATTTAGACAGCAGCACACGGCCGCTGGACTTTTCTTTAACGACGAAACTGTAACTCGAGAAAACCACCATCTTGTAGTTCTCGGCGCCGTAAATCTCTTTGCGGTAGCCGATCTCATCTGCATACTTCTTGCGGGCGGCCAGCAGGTAGGGTTTGATCTCGCTGCCCGGGTCATTGCGCAGATTGCGGTATTCTTTATCGGTGAGTTCGATGTATTGAACGAATTCTTCCTGGCGGTCGGTGACAACGGTGAGTTCGAGCACGTAGTCCTTGCTCCAGGCATGGGCGGTAACGAGCAGCGCAAAAACCGCCAGAATGGCAAGGGCGACCACGGATCGTCGATATAGATTATGATTGAACATACGCATAAAATTTACGCTAAAGGCAGCCATTTTGCAACCACGGATGATTAAGAGAAAGAGATTTGCCACGGATGAACGCAGATCGACACTGATAGCGGGCAGAGTTTTGGGGAAAAGATTTCCCACGGATGAACGCAGATAGACACGGATAGCGGGCAGAGTTTCTGGGGAAAAGATTTCCCACGGATGAACGCAGATAGACACGGATAGCGGGCAGAGTTT
>DAOPYA010000139.1:0-6909 GCA_035352635.1 Candidatus Rifleibacterium sp. | reverse complement strand
GGGAAAAGATTTCCCACGGATGAACGCAGATAGACACGGATAGCGGGCAGAGTTTTGGGGAAAAGATTTCCCACGGATGAACTCGGATAGACACGGATAGCGGGCAGAGTTTCTGGGGAAAAGATTTCCCACGGATGAACGCGGATGAGGGGAGAAAAAAAGACGCTCTGCCGCCACCGGGCGGCAGAGCGTCTTTTCGGCTATTAATAGTTAGCGGGGTATGATAAGACTCGCAGTGTAAGGTCAGAATTCATGCCCAGCATGTTGAACGAGCCGGTTATCGAGTCAAGCTTGATAAGCTCGGCGTGGGTTGGATCGAGTGCGCTGACCGGGAAATCGAAAACCGGCAGGCTCTTTTCGTAGATGTCTCCGGTGCCGATTTGAACGAAAGATGAGACGGTCATATCGGCCATCCACAGGCGGCCAAAGTTATCGGCCGCGTAGTTAAATCGTTCACCGCCGTTTTTACGACTATAAAAGCCGGTTTCAGGGTCAATAATGAATTCATAAGGTATTTCGGCCCAGTTGCACCTCAGATAAAGCCTGCCGTTGCCGCAGGCGAACTCGTAGTTGGATGCGGCTCCAGCGCCGGGGCCTGGAATAATGGTAATAACCTCTGGGGTGGTCGGGCCGGTTAGCAAAAGCGGGTATTTTTCGACCACAAGGTTTCTGCCAGAATCATCAGCCTGCTTCGCACAATAGAGAAACTGCAGGTCCTTACAGATTTTTGCAGTTGGCCCTGCTTCACTATTATATTTGCTGTCAGTCGAAACGAGTTGCGCTGCTGTGAGATCAGTTGAGGGTGTAGTAAAAACGTGCAGATTGGTTATATGCACACTGCCATTATATCTGGCGCCAACATTGAAGAGCTTATTGTTGGCATAAACAAGATCGTTTTCGGAATAATACACGGCAGCACCCGCATCAACCTCAGAACTGGCAACCGGAACGCTCAAGTTAGCAGCGCTGAAGGAGTTAACATAGGTTAAAGAATCTCGGTTATCGGTGAAGACCAGGTAGAGATTATTGTTTCCCGAGCAGAAACTGAAAGAGTCGCCGCTGGTGATAGTCGGGTTACTGAAGGTAAAAGCAGTCGGTGAGGCAGTGCCATCGGGGTTATAGGCAGTTATGAAAATGCCGCCGCCGGTATTGATATCATATTTGGCTATGTAGGTAACCCCATTGAGCACTTCAAAGCCAAAGACATAGCCTGGGGTGCTGCCGGCCAGGGTGCGCGAGGTGATGCCGGCGTCTGGCGCTGCGGCGCGGGTGGTGAAGATCTGGGCGGCCGGGGGCGACGACTTGATGTCGCCGAAGCTGTTATAAACGTAGGTTGTATATGTGGTTTGCGGTAACAGGCCGGTTATCTGGAAGCTGCTGCCGGTGACGGCATGCGATACGATCAAAGTGCTGGCCTGGTAGACGTCGATGATTGAATCCTGGGTGAACTTCTGGTTTTCCCAGGTAAGGGTTGCGTAGGTGCTGCCGAGCTGCTTAACTGCAAGGTTTTGCGGCGTGCCGATGGGCTTGAGAAAATCAAAGGGTTCACTGTGAAGTTCATAAACTTCGCTGGTTCCGGGTCTGGTCCAGGATTTTTCGAGAACAACCGAATGGGAACCGGGCGCCACCGAAATTATCGTGCACTGGTCGGTTGTATTACTATAAGAAGTATAGCCGCTGGCGCGGCCACGCAGCGCATTATCGACATACATCTCTGTTTTCGTCGGATCGACGGGCAGACTCAGAAAGTTATTGCCGCTGAGATCAAGAAGTGTCTCGGTAACGATCGCCGAGCTGATTACCGGCGCAACCGGGCTGGTGGTCAGATTCACGCCGAGCATTGCCTCGCCATCGGCGAGAATCAGATCGGTGCTTTCGCCGTAGTGGCCGTTGCCGGTCGGCATGACGACGACCCGGTAGGTGCCGGCCGGAACATTGTAGAACCCGAAATTGCCGCTGCCGGCAGCGGTTGTTTCGGCATCGACAAAGGCACTAGAAGTAACGTTATAGAGCCAGATCGTGTAAGGTTTATTGATCGGCGACGAAATCAGGCCTCTGATGCTGCCAAGCTGGGTTGCATCGGGGGTGATGGCGATGGCCGAGACGGTCAGATCAACGCCGGCCACCGTATGCGGGTAGGTGAGGGTTGGGTCAGTTACATAAGCGTAACCGCTGCCGATTTCGATCTTGTAGTTGCCATTCGGAACTTTGAAGTTAAAGTTGCCGTAGCTGTCGGTGACCGCGAACTGGGTCTGCATGCCCGCGGCTTCGGGGCGCAGGGTGATGTTGACATCGGCATTGCTGCTGTCGCCGAGTTTGAACATCGACTTGCTGACTGACCCGCTGAGATTGAACAACTGTGCGGCTAGGGGCACGATGCTGAGCGCCGGGCTGATCGTCACATTGCCGGCAGTCGCGTTGTAAGGGGAAACGGCGGCGGCGAACTTGTAACCGCTGCTGACGCCCAGGTTGTAGGTATCGGGGGCGACGGTCATTTTGAAGTAACCACCGGCATCGGTGACGGTATCGTAAGTTTTCGGGGTCGCGCTGGTGCTGGTCAGAGTCACCACCACCCCGCCATTGCCTGAATCACCGGCAATCAGGGCCGTTTTATTGAGCCAGCCTTCAACCACATATTGCAGAACCGGCGGGTTGATCGGGGCGACGTTGAAGGTTGCAACGCTGAGGTTAGCCGAAGTTACGGTTACCGGCGCCAGTGCCGCAGTCGTTTTATAAAGACTGCTGTGCAGGGTCATATTATAGGTGCCGGGGGGCACCTGAATTGAGTAATTACCTGACGAATCGGTTGCGTCTGAGTAGGTTTGCGCTGCGCCTGTCGTCGAGATCAGACTGACAGTCAGACCATCATGGGTGGTTTCGCCGTTAACGAAGGGGCTTTTGAGAGCATTCCCGCTTACGGTAAACAGTGCGACCGGCGGGTTGATCGGGGCGAGGTTGCGAGAGGGCAAGGCCTGGTCACTGCTGACCACCACGGGGTTGGCAATCGCCACGGCAGGTTTGTAGAGACTGCTGATCACCGATAGGTTATAAGAACCTGCGGGTAAGCGAATCGAAAAACTGCCGACGCTGGTGGTGACAGACGAATAGGTATTACCCGCGCCCGAGACCGGGGTCATGGCAATGGTTACCCCGCCATGATCGCTTTCGCCACCGACAAAGATATTTTTAATAAACGTACCGCCAAGATTAAACAGTGCGACCGGCGGTGCGTGAATCGGAGCAATGGCAATGTCGGCGAGTATTCGATTAGCGCTGACAGTTACCGGGTTCGGCAGCGCTGAAGCGGGCTTGTAGCGGCTGCTGATCAACGAAATATTATAAGAACCGGCCGGCACCTGCATTGAGAAGCTGCCAACACCGGTCGAGACGGCAGAATAGGTATTGCCGGCGCCGCTGGTGGGGCTGAGAGTCACAGTTACCCCGCCATGGTCGCTTTCGCCATCGATAAAAAGGTTTTTGAGAACCGTGCCGCCGACGGTGTAAAGGGGTGCCGGGGTCGTCAAGGGGCTGAGGTTGAAAGCGGCCAGGGTCTGGTTGGCCGTCACATTGACGGTGGCCGGCATGCCTGTTTCGGGCTTGTAACTGCTGCTGATAACCGACAGGTTATAGGTTCCGGCAGGGACAGTGATCGAAAATGCACCGGCAGCATCAGTGATACCCGAAAAAGTCTGGGCCATACCGGTGGTCGGGGTCAGGGCAATAGTGGTTCCCGCGTGGGTCTCACCGCTGGCAAAGCCGATTTTCAGGGCGGTGCCGCTGACGACAAAGTTCTGAACCGGAGTCACCGCCGGAACAAGCAGCAGGCCGGTTCCGACATTGAAGTTGCCGCTTACAGTGACTGGGTTGGCAAAGGGGGTTTTAAAGCGATAATCGCCGGCAATAGCGAGGTTGTAGGTTCCGGCGGGCACGCGAATCGCGAAGTTACCGGTGCCGGTGGTGGCGCCGGCAAATGAAATTGCCGCGCCGGTCGTCGGTGTAAGGGTTACAATAACATTGGCATTGTCGGTTTCGTTGTTGAGACGTGTTTCTTTGTTGAGTGATCCTTCAACAAGGTAGCTGACGCTGAATACCTGGGTCGGAACCACCATGATGGCGGCGGTTAAAGCGGTATTAGCGCTGATAACCACCGGGTTGGCATAGGTGGTTTCGAAGGCATAGCCACCACCGGCGGCGAGGTTATAGCTGCCGGCCGGCACGCTGAAGCTGAAAGCCCCGGTCGGGCTGGTAACAGCTGAATATACGGTTTTAGAGCCGGCGATGGCGGTGAGAGTCAGGGGAACCCCGGCTTCGTCAGCTTCGTTAAAAGCCTTGCTGCGTTTGTTGATGACGCCGCTGAACGCGAAGTTAACGGCAGTCGGCGTGGTAACCGCCGGTTTTGCGAGCACAAAAGGCTGGCCGAGGCTGACGGTGGTGTCGAGGGCGGCGACGTTGACGTTCTGAGTAGCCGGGCTGAGCGAGTATTCGCCGCTGACAACGCTGACGCTGTAATTACCGGCGGCCTTGACTGCGAGAGTGAATTTGCCGGTTGAGTCAGACATGGCGGCGGTCATATAGGGTTCGGCTGAAGTAAGAATTACGATACGGCCGGCCAGGGCACTGGTCGGCACTGAAGTGTCGGCGGCGGTGATATTGCCGGTAATATTGGCCAGCTGCTGGGTTGTTACTGCCAGGGCAATGGTGCCGAGGGATTTATTTTCGGCCGGGGCAACAGTCAGCGAAACGGGGCTGGCAAGGCTTCCGAGGGTTGAGACGACGCCGAGGCTGAAGGTCTGACCAGCCGGCACATGGTTAAGAACGAAATCGCCGCTGGCATCGGTAATCGCCACATAAGAAGTCTTTTCGAGGTGCACAAAGGCGCCGGACACGGCCTGGCCGGTGCTCAGCTGAATTTTGCCGAATGCCTTGCCGGTCGGGGTCAGCTGGGCATCAGCGGTCTGAACGCTGCCGAGCAGTATGCCGGTCTGGGCATATTGATGCATTTCGTCTGTACCGGCGATCAGGGTATATTCGCCCACCGGGATATCGCTGAAACTGTAGCGCCCGGTCGCGTCACTCTTTGTGAAGTAGTTGCCATCGGCGAGCATGGTCTGGGCCACCGCTGAGCCGCGCAGGGCGGAAAGACCGGCCACCCCTGCCTGAAGAGCTTTTTCAGAGCGGTAGAGGTGCACCTCGGCATCGGCCAGAGGCTGACCGGCAAAGCTGACCACCCCGGTCAGGTTGGCAACCGGGCCGGTCGAGACAACCGGGCCGACCGGGTTGGCAGTGTCGCCGCCGCCACCACCGCCGCCACAACCAATGAGAGCAACGGCAATAACCAGAACCACGAGAGAAAGCCAGGCAAATCTATTCTTCACGTTCAGACTCCTCTAAACCATTTAATTCGCTAAGTAGCAAAACCGGGGGCAAAAAACATTTCAAGGCGGGTAACGCCTGTCAGCCAGAATTTATCGGCATCCGCGCTGTTGCGACCGGTGGTCGAACCTCTATCTGGCGATTTGAGTGGTGATTTTCTGATGACGACATGTTAAGTTCGGGGCAGCGCATCAGGAAACGCTGATACCGGTAAGGGTATAGGGCTCGTAGCCGGCGCGGTTAATGACCAGATAGTAAGAACCGGGCGGCAATTCAAGAATCTGGTAGAACCCGACGCTGTCGGTTACGGCGTATTTTATGAAGACGCCAGTCGTCGAGTTAAAAGCTTCGACGCGGGCGCCGCTGATCGGCAGGCGGGTAATCGTATCGGTAACCACGCCCTTGATGCCGTTCTGCTCAACGACAACCACCGGCAGTTCAGTGACGGTCAGGCTGCCAAGATACCAGGCACCTGATTCCCTGAGCATATTGAAGCCGATTTTAAGGCCACCAATAGAAACATTGAGCTCAGAAGTGTACTGGGTATTGACCGTCGCAGCGAAATCACTGGCGTAGACAACATCGAGAAATTTGAGTTTATACTGGTTGCCGGAAAGGTCGCGAAAATTGATGTAGCGGTCGGTCGCGGTCGTCTGGGCCGCGATGCTGCCGTCGTTGTTGATGGCAAACACCGGGGCTGAGCCGGTCTGCCAACTGGCGAACAATCGGCTGACCGCCGTTTCGGGGCTTTCGGTCTGAACCGGAACACCAGCGGGTGAACTGCCGCCCCCAGAGCAGCCTGGCAACATTATTGCCAGGCAGAATAGAACCACAAGACCATAAAACTTGCCATCACTCATAGTTCATTCACCAATAATTTTGATCAGTACGCGTTTGCGGCGGTTGCCGTCGAATTCGCCGTAGTAGATTTGTTCCCAGGGGCCGAAATCAAGTTGGCCGGCGGTGACTGCCACAACTACTTCGCGGCCCATGATTGTGCGTTTCAGGTGGCCGTCAGCGTTGTTTTCGCCGCCGGCATTGTGTTGATACAGTGAATAGGGTTTTTCGGGGGCCAGCTTTTCAAGCCAGACTTCAAAATCGTTATGCAGGCCACTTTCATCATCATTAATAAATACGCTGGCAGTGATATGCATGGCATTCACGAGAACAAGACCCTCTTTAATACCGCTTGCCACCAGGGCTTCTTCGACCTGCGGCGTTATATTCACCAGCCCGCGACGGCTCTTGAGTTCAAACCAGAGTTCTTGCCTGAAGCTTTTCATGACAGACCCTCCAACAGATTAATGATGAGCCACCCGACTTGAGGCAGCAACCTTGTATTCTACGCTACATTTCGTCACCCTGCAATTTTTTTTACACAGGCCCGCATCAGGCCGACGTGAGGTGATATATAAGAGTGATGGCAAAGGTGCGATGATGGTGGTGACTACAGGGCAAACGCTTACTTAACTATCTCTAGGTGCAAGTTTCGGCAGGTCAGGCGATTGCATAAGCGACGCTTGTCGAGCACCCCAT
>DAOPYA010000138.1:0-10934 GCA_035352635.1 Candidatus Rifleibacterium sp. | reverse complement strand
TTCTCAACAATCAGAGCCTTTTCATTGAACTTGAAGCCGAAGACCTCAACTGGTTAACCCGTGACACCACCAGCGTCAGAATAACCTCTGATGCTGACACAACGGGCATTGAGCTTAAACTGACCGAAACAGGTACTCACGCGGCGTTGTTTCGCAATTATGTTACTATCAGCCATATTTCTTCAGACCAGGCTGGCCAGCGGCTTAAAGTGCTGCCAGGTCAGAAAATCGAAGTTAAATCGGTCACTGACCCTGATGTCAGAGCCTCGCTGAGATACCAGCCAGAGAATGGCCTGCGCATGGTATCGGTGTATCCAAGCCCGGCCCGGGGCAACAGCACAAACTTCAGATTTTATCTAAACTTCGCTACTGATGTGCATCTTGAGATTTTTGACGTGGCTGGTGACAAGATCAGGGGTGTCATCATTCGTGGCCGTGAAGGTGAAAACAATTTCAACTGGAAGTTTCCGGCACACCTGGCTAATGGCGCCTACTTTTTCACAATGGATATTGGCAAGGATTCTTTATATGCAACCGGGAAACGCAAAAGCCGCGGCAAGTTTGCGGTTTTGCGATGATTCTGCTATTATCTAACCCAGACAATTCATTAAAAAGGAGACCGTTATGAAGGGTGGATTCAATATGCAGGGCCTGATGAAGCAGGCTCAGAAAATGCAGGAAAAAATCCAGAAGGCTCAGGATGAACTGAAAGACAAAACCATTGAAGCAACTGTTGGCGGGGGTATGATCAAGGTTGTTTTCAACGGCGCCCAGGAACTCGTAAAAATTGAAATAAACAAAGATGCGGTCGATCCGGATGATGTCGAAACCCTTCAGGATCTTGTGTTATCAGCGGTTAACACCGGTTTAACCAGATCAAAAGAAATGGTTCAGGAAGAAATGGGCCAGATAACCGGTGGGATGAATATTCCAGGGATGTTCTAAGCTGTCACAACCGAGACCTTCAGGGCAACCTGAAGGTCTTTTTATTTTACCCGGTTGATGAAGCAGCTGCCAAAGGTTTCTGCCTGTTTGTAGCCACGCAGGCCCCGGGCACCCTGTCTGATACGCCCGATTTCAGCCTTGATATCATCGCGCAGCTTGCCGACGTTTTCTTCAACCATTTTGTCAGATTCAACGAGTTCTTTAAGAGCCGATTTCACGAGGTCGCAGTCGGTGGCGAGTTCTGGCGCCATCACCGGCAGGGCCATCAGAATCTCGCTGAGATTGTTGCATGAAAACGAATTTCCGGCAAAAGTCTGGCCGATTTCGCTGAGCAGGCCTGTGGTAAGAACTTCCAGGTCTTCAACTACAAGATTGCGTTGTTCGATGAGGTTTCTGAAGCCTTCGACGCCAGAGGTTGCGGGGGAGAAGGCACGGTTGGCTTCGGCAAGAGCCTTATAAGCCTGAGCGATAACCTGAAGCTTTTCACTGATCTGCATAATACCTCATTTTGTACCAGTTGAAGAAGTTGGAATCTTGCCCTGGATTTTATCGAGTTCGTCAAACAATGATTGTGAGAAGAGAATCGTTTCTTTGTGCTCGGCAAAAACTGCGTTTCCGCCTCTGTCAACTCCGCGGAACGTTTCAATTATTGAAACTCCGGTCCAGTTTAGTTTCTGAACGGCAATGAGAAACTCAAGCGGCCAGAAAAAGCCTCTGAACCCGGCAGGACTTCTTGGCATTGCCTTGTTTCCGATCATCAGAAAAATCGGGAAATCTTTTTCTTCAAAGGCACCGTAGAACCAGTTGGAGTGGTCCCAGGCGAGGAATGAGTCTTTTTTGTTGATCGAGAAGGAGCGTCTGGCGCGTTCGGTAAAATTCATATTGCCAACGATGATGTCGGCGCCATCAGTGGTGGCCAGTTTCTGATCGATGGTATTGATGGTGAAGGGTATGCCACGTTTTTCGAAAGCAATCGTTTCGAGTTTAAAAATGGTATTGAACTTGTCGATGACCAGAGGTTGACTCTTGAACCCGAGAGCCATTTTAATCTGTATCTCGAGTCTTTCGTAGTCATCCTGGAGGGCCTGGCAGAGCATCTGCAGATTTTCGACCTTTTCGGTTTCAGGTCTGAATCTGGTGCTCTCGATTTTGAGCTTCTGGCGGGTTTCGACGAGTTCAGCCCGCTGTCTTTTCAGCAGGGCCTGTTCTTCGCTGAGAGTGCGTTTTTTAAAGCTTCTTCTCGCGACCTGAACGCCTCGGATATCGTCGGCAATGGCGCTGATACCCAGACCGGAACGCCCCTGTTTCGTCACTTCGAGCAGGCGTTCAAGTTCTCCCTGAACCATTTCAGCGGTCGGGTATCTTTGTGATGGGTCGCGTGACAGAAGTTTGAGAATTATCTGTTCAAGCTTCTGCGGCACCGCGGGGTTAAGCTGGCGCGGCGGCGGAAAGTTCCATTTGGTCTGCTCAATAAAAACCTGCATGGCCCTTTTGCCTTTGAACGGCAGATGACCGGTGAGTTTTTCATACATGACGACACCATACGAAAACAGGTCAGAGAGGTGATCGATCGGTTTATTGGTGAGCTGCTCAGGGCTGGCGTATGAAACGGTAAACATGCCCTCGGCGGTGAGATTCAGGTCATCGTCACGGGTGATGAACTTGGCAATGCCAAAGTCGATCAGACATGGCTGATATTCGCTGCCCCGCAAAATTATGTTATGTGGTTTGATATCACGATGCACGAGGCTTTTTTTATGAACATAGTCAAGGGCGTTCATACAGCCAATAAAGACATTCAGATATTCTTCCATGCTGGGAAGGGCCTGCTTAACTCCGATAGTAGTCATCGAATTTCCCAGTGGAAAGCTGTCTAGTGACAGGCCTTTGACGTAATCCATGATCAGAAAATGAAACTCGTTCTGACAGCCCTGATCGACGAATTTAACGATATTGGGGTGATTCAGAGCCTTGAGAATCTCGCCTTCTTGCTTAAACTGAGAAAGAATGGCGGGTACTTTGGCCACTTCGGGGTCTAAAAGCTTAACGGCTACCATTTTTTCGGTATCGATGTGGTAGCCAATATACACAGAGCCCATGCCACCGCAACCGATAAGGTCAAGCAGGTGGTAATTCGTTAATTCTGGAGGATTAACGATGGGCATAGAAACCTTTCAGGGAACGGATTTATTTGCCTTGCGAAAGCAGGAAGTCGATACGTTCCTGAGCATTTTTGGCAATTTTCGAGTTGGGCTTGATACGAATGACTTCGCTCCAGGCCTTTTTTGCCTCAGCGGTCATCTGCTTCTTAAAATAACTGTTGGCAAGGTAGTAATGCTGGTTTTCGTTGTCGGGTTTGATCGCCAGAGCCCGTTTGTAGGTTTCGATGGCCTTGTCGATGTTATTGTTGCTGTAATACATGAATGCAAGCCAGTCAAGCAGGTCAACGTTATTGGGGTCGCCCTCAAGCAGTTTTTCAACTTCGTTGATGCCTTCACCGGTGCCGGCGGTGTATTTGGTAAGCAGTTCAGCTTCTTCGGCTTTCATATTGCTTTGCAGGTCGTCTCCGGAGAGAACCTGTTTAAACCTTTTGTGGGTGAGGTCTTTTTTATCTTCTTCTGGCTGAGCTTTTTTGGGCTGCTCAACCGGTTTGTCCTTGCCGCTGAGCACAAAAACAATTATCGCAATTAATACTACGATGGCAATACCGATTAAAAGTAGCGTTCCGTCCATTTAAAGTTGACCTCCGGATTTTCCTTTATATTTATACTGTAAAATAAGAATAATTACCACTGTTTTCTACACCAAACCCGCATTACCAAAACTGAAAATGGTTTTTGTGAGTCTCTCAAGCGAAAATCGGCCAGGAAAACTTACCGGAAGTTGCTCGATTCGCGCCACCACCACGGTTGAATTGTCTTTGCCACCGGCCCGATTAGCAGCGGTAACGAGGGTTTTCGCCGCTTGCGGCACTGAAGAAGACGCCAGCAATTTTTCGAGCTGCTGATCTTCAATCATGCCGCTCAAGCCATCGGAGCACAATAATAATACGTCTCCGGGTTGCAGTTCTGTTGCAAAAATATCAGGCACCACAAACTGCCGTGAACCCATAACCCGGCTGAGAATATGCCTGGTTGGGTGAACCCGGGCGGCTTCCGGGGAAAGTTTTCCCATTCTGACCTGTTCGCCGACCAGCGAATGGTCGTTGGTAATCTGCGTCAGTTTCTGATCTCGCAACCGGTAGAGGCGCGAATCGCCAATGTGGCCAACCAGCGCCTGTGACCCGTGAAAAAGAACCATGGTCATGGTGGTGCCCATGCCAGAGGTCTCGGGGTGCTCTTGTGAATGGTTCCAGACTGCGGCGTTGACTGAAGCGAACATATCTTCAAGCAGCTGGGGGGAAAAATTTTCGAAACTGGCTGCCCTGAACCAGTCTGCAACATTTTTGACTGCCAGACCCGAAGCCACCTCGCCGGCGTTCTGCCCGCCCATGCCATCGGCGACCGCGAGCAGTGCCGCACCTTTGCTGATGGCAACACTGCTCCATGGCGGGATAACCAGACACGAATCTTCGTTGTTGTGCCTGACCATGCCCTTGGTGGTAAAACTCGATATCTGCACAGACTCTCAACTTAATGCTTAACTTCGGATAGTGTGAGAATATATTTCCGAAAAAAGAATTGTCAAGGAATTCATTTTAGAACAAAAACAGGCAAAAAAAAGACCCGGCTAACCGGGTCTTTTTTGCGAAAAAATAATTATTTTTTCTTTTTGGCAACGGTACCGTTAACCATATCCTTCAGTTCTTTGCCTGGAATGAACTTGGCAACTTTTTTAGCGGCGATCTTGATGGGCTTCTTGGTCTGAGGATTGACGCCCTTGCGAGCTTCGCGCTTAACGGTAGCGAAAGAACCAAAGCCGATCAGCTGAACTTTATCGCCTTTTTTGAGACCGTTCTTAACGGCGTCAACAAATGCTTCGAGTACTGCCTGAGCGTTTGCATTGGTAACTTCTGCTTTTTTTGCGATTGCCTTGATGAGTTCTGATTTATTCACGGAAACCCTCCTGGTTAATTTGGTCAAAGGTGATTATACATATAACTCCGAAGATGCACAAGTGGGTAAACTACTAAAATTCATATTTTCAGGAACCTCTACGCAATCACCCGGAAAAGTTCCCGCTATTGATGATGGTTTTGCCCCACTTTTTCGCGCGAAAAAATTTTTAAAATTTTGTAGGCCGCCGGCAATCAGAGTCACCGGGCCAAAATTTTCGCGGGGTCAGGATTCGATATCTAAACCCATGGATTTAAGCTCTACGAGCAGAGAAGAGGCCATTCGCTCAGCAAGAGAATCCATCTGTTGCGGTGAAAGATGGTTGATGCGATAGTAATCCTGAATGCAGCTGTTCTGTTCAAGCCTGTCGAGAAAGCCGTGAATGTCGATTGCCCTGACGATATCTGTTGAATTCATCTGCCCCGGTCTCCTGCTTTTTTGCTGATGCATTTATAACACAACCGGAGCATACTTCGCAAAGCGTTTAAAACAGCGCATCAGAGCAGTATGGCAAATTTGCATGTCAGCAATTCCGCTCCCCAAATGCCAGAAAAAATTTTCCGGCTGAGATCATTCATGTCGTTCAATCATTCAAAACTCGGTCGAACTGATAGAATTGATCGAAAAAACGCGGCTGACAGGCCGCGCTGTCAAACCGCTGAGAAAAACTCGATGCACTCTTAAAAAGTTACTTATCTTTGGTGGAATCGTCATTGCCAGAAGATTGCCCGCCGGCAACAGGACCCTGGTCGGCCGCCTCAGCAACTTTGGCGTGGGCTGCGTTCAAAACCCTTTCGGCATCATCTTCGGCTTGGGCAATTCTTTCGTTTTCACTGGCAGCAGCAAGTTTTTGCACCAGCCATTCGCCGCCGATCGACTTGGCAATCTCGATCGAATGCAGATTGATGCGCTTGAAGCACTGCAGGAGATCCATGTGAAGGGTTGAGGTCTCGATAGACTGAACTTTGTGCTGAAAAACCCGGCGCATGTGGGAAGTGCGCAACCGCTTGATCAGCACCTCAAAGGTGCGTTCTGATTTGAGAACCCGTTCGGCCTGTTCCAGATTGTTGGTGGCAAAGGCGTTAATGACCAGCATGAAGTTCTCGTTAACGCGATCAAACATGCTGAGCAACTCGCGGAAACCTTCTTCTGAGAACCTGATCTCATCGCGGACTTTGGCACGCGAGAATGGAACGATTATCTTGTGAATCAGGTCACCCTGCCCTTCAAGGTCGTTGATGATCGACATATATTTCATCATGTATGAGGTCTGCTCTTCGGTCAGGGTGCCTTCAGAGATGCTCGAAAGGTATTTCGTGATTTCTTCCTGGGCGTTATCGACCTTCTCTTCGCGGAAACTGACTTCGTTGATGGTCTCTTCGCGGCCATAAGAAATCATTTCAGGGACCTTTTCCATCATGAATTCAACGTGACCGGCCATGCGCGAGATTTCGCGGGCCACGTTGCCAAGTGCCAGTTCAGGGGTTTTCAGCAAGCCCTCTGAAAGATACTTGGTGTGAATGGCGCGATTGCTCTCTTCGGTGACCTCATCGGCGATCAGCAGATGCGTCAGCCAGACGATGCGATCATAAAATGGAAACATGACCAGCATTTTGATGATTGCCGAAACCATGTGGGCATTAGCAACTTCGCGGGCAACCGAATCAGAAAAGGGCAAGGTCAGCCAGTGAACGAAACTGCTGAAACTGAACCTGTCGTAGAGGAACGGCAGGAAAATCACCGTGCCGATCAAATTGTAGAGCACGTTGAGCAAGGCTGTCTTTTTCGCGGCGGGCGATGCGCCGATTGCTGCAATCCAGCCAGTGATGCATGTGCCGGTGTGGGCACCGAGAATGAGAGGGATGGCAGCATGCAACGAGATGAGGCCCTGACTCGCAAAAACTACTATCAGACCGATGGTAGCGCCGCTGCTCTGAATAAGGGCGGTGAAGAGCATTGAACCGAAAATGGCGGTGATCTGATAATCGCTCATGGCGATCAGCATGTCACGGAAGGCAGGAAAACTGCGCAGCGGCGACATAGCAACACTCATCACCTTCATGCCATAAAAAATAAAGCCGAAACCGAGAATAATGTCGCCGGCATAAAAAATGGTTTTATTCTTGGAAAACTTGAGCAGGAAGCCAATCCCAATCATCAACAGGGCGAAATGCGAGATTTCGAAGGCGATCAGTTGAACGGTAATCGTGGTGCCTATATTCGCCCCGAAAATTACCGAAAGAGTCTGGCTGATGGTCATCAGAGATGCGTTAACAAAACCGACCAACATTACGGTGGTCGCCGAACTGCTCTGAGTGATTGCAGTCACGACAATGCCGGTCAGAACTCCCATGTAGCGATTGTTGGTGAAGGTTCCGAGAATCTCTTTCATCTTCTTGCCGGCAATCTTCTGCAGGCCATCAGAACTCAGATTCATACCGAAGAGAAACATGCCCAGCCCGCCAAACAGGCCGAAAACAAGATACATTATCCAGGATTCGTCGTTGACATTGATATTAATGTAGTTATAGACAGTCTGGTCGCCATCAAGCATCACCAGAATCGAGTAATTACCTGGCTCAGAGACACTGCCTGGGTTAAAAGTCGCAACACCAACCGGGTTGGTTACTACCCGCCTCTCGGGCAATTCGAATTCTTTCGCCGTCGAGGGCTTAGCAGCTACAATCAAGATGAGACCAGCGCCAACCATGGGCTGGCCCTGCGCATCGACCAGTCTTATTTCAATGGGTTTAGCGTCGGCGCCAGCGAGAACAGACTGGTTGTTGCCGGCATTGATGTCGATGCGGGCGCGGTCGGGGTGAATGTCGGGGAGGCGAGTCTTGAGTCTGTATGACGCTGACGCCGAACCAGAAAGCTCAGCCCCACCCACGAGCCTGAAACTCAATAAAACCAGTATAGCAAGAACCACGAGCAAATAAGGCCGGCGTGCAAACATTCCTGTTCCCTCTTGTTTTTTAATTCTGGGTATTTTGCAAAATTCGCTTTTTAAATTGCTTCTGTATTTTTAGCCTGCGACATAAGTTTGAGAATTCAAGTCGTTGATAGACCTTTTGCAGCAGATCGACAAATCGACCCGACCATCGCAGCTTTTCGCAAACACAATCAAGCAATTTTATAACAATAAAATAATGCAGCTACCTTTTCTGGCAAACTTTCATCATATCAAATCAAATCATCAGGTGTCAAACATTCGCTGAGCGATTCAGGGCAAAAACATAAAATTCATCGATTCATGGTCAGCAGCCAGAATGACGAATTTAAAGAGTTCCAACCTTAGTTCTCAATTGTGACGAAGCTAGAAGCAAAATGCCGGTCAAGATTAGTGCGATCATCTGTGTTACGAATACTTAACATTTACAGATCGGCAAATTTCTGTTATTATTTTACGACTTAACTATTGATTTTCGGAGGAAAAAAATGAGACGTGGTCTGATTATGCTGATCTGCATGCTTTTCGTTTTCTCAGCCAGCCTTTCAGTTATGGCGACTGATACCCCTTATATCCCTGATGACAACACCAGCGATGGTTGCGGCCCTTACACTGATCCTGATACCTCCGACAATTCAAGCCCAGATTCCACTGATTCCGGCGACAGCTGGGATAACAGCGGCAGCAATAGCAGTGACTACGGTGACGGTTACAGCAGCGGCGGCGTTTATTACTGATTTCGCAGCAACGAAAGACTCCGGCATTTTATAGTTTGCCGGAGTCTTTTTTTATTCTGGAAACCTCTACCTGTTTATACTAGACTGAGTAAATGATATTTTAGAGGAGCCACGCATGCCCGACAGAAAAAGAATCAGAGAAGTAGCCACCTTTTCACTTCTGCTTCTGGTGTTAGTGGGGCTGTTTATTTTAGTTTCAGAAGTTGCAGATGCCAGAGCCGGGGGTGGCCAAAGCTATTCGGGCGGCGGAGGCAGTTCAGGGGGCGGCAGTTCGGGCGGTGGCAGTCGCAGTCGTGGTGGCGGTGGTGGCGAACTTGATCTGGTGTTTCTCCTGATCAGGCTGATCATCCACTATCCAGCAGTTGGGATACCGGTAACCATTGTGGTGATCTTCGTTGTCATCAAGGGTTATCACAAAGGTGATGATGCCTGGGTTGACCACACGATTCGCAAAGCAGTCAAACTCACCCCCGGAACCCATTCGGTAGTGGCTTTAACCGCGCTTAAGAGACGCGACCCTGATTTCGACGAAAAGGTTTTTAAGGAGCGGGCCGAGAAGGCCTTTACCTTGATCCAGAAAGCCTGGTCAGACCGCAATCTGGATCTGGCACAGCATTTTCTTTCTGATGGGGTATTTGAGCAATTCACCATTCAAATCAACGAAATGAAAGAAAAGAAAATCATCGATCACATGGAAGGCCTGCAAATCTCAGCGGTGCAGGCCGTAAAATTTCAATCAGACCAGAACTTTGATGTGATCCATTTGCGCATCGATGCCAGGGCAATCAATTACCGCAAAGACGAGAAAACCGGCAAACTCCTTGATGGCTCAAAGTTTCCTGCCAGTTTTGCTGAAATATGGTCTTTTCTGCGCAAACCCGGGGTAAAAACCCTGAAAAAGCCAGGGCTGATCGAGGGCCAGTGCCCGAATTGCGGCAATCCAATCAAAGCCGGGCGCCTTTCCAAATGTGATGTCTGCAATTCTCTACTGCGTTCAGGCGAGCACGACTGGGTTCTTGCCGGCATTACCCAGGCCTGTGAATGGTCTACCCGCCCCGACCCGGTAATTCCGGGGCTGGCCGATTTTGCTGCAGCTGATCCGGGTTTTAATATGCAGCACCTTGAAGATCGAGTTTCAGTGATGTTCTGGCGCAAAATTGAGGCAGAACGGAAGGGCGATGCGGCGCCGCTACGCAAAATTGCTCGAAATGAGTTCTGCGATGCCCAGATTCAGTGGTATAAGCCAGATAAGGGTGGCGCCCGACGTTTTTATACGGGCTGCGCCGTCGGGGCTGTTGATCTGCTGGGCATTGAGATCAGCGAACCTGATGATCATGCCTATGTTGAAGTAATCTGGAGCGGGTTGCCTTCGATTTTGCCGGCAGGTGGCGCAATCGAAACAGGGCCCCAGCCCATTAACTTCAGGCATGTTTTCATTCTCGGCCGCAAACACGGTGTCACAACCCGGGTGGCATCATCGCTGGCCAGTTCGCATTGTTCGTCTTGTGGCGCTCCCGAGCAGACAGGTGCCGAAAATGCCTGTGCCTACTGCGGTAACGTCATGAATGACGGTCAAAGCGAGTGGGTGCTTGAAGCAGTAGCCAACCGCCAGGACATGGAGGTCACCGCGGTTCTTGCCAAAATCAATCAATTAAAACGTCAGCAGGCCGGGGCTGCAAAAAGCGCCGGCCCGGGCAATGGCAAAAATACCGGCGAAGCGCTTTCCCCATATTCAATACCAGGTAATGAACTGGTGCGCTGGGCTACTGCAATGATGCTGGCCGACGGCGAAATCGACCAGAAAGAACTCGACATGATCAACAATCTGGCACGCCAGCGAGACGTAAGTGCCGCTCAGGTGCTCGAAATTATTGGCGATCTCAAATCAAGGCCTGACCCTGTCGAACACATGATTGACGTCAGCACCGTGCAGGTCGATGCAACGTTGCTGCGGCATATGGCCCGGGTTGCACTCGCCGATGGCAAACTCAGCAACGAAGAAACGGCGATGTTGCGCAAGATTGGGCAGAAGCTCAATCTGAATGCAAGCGACATCGATCTACTGCTCAATCGTGAGCGCAAGAATCTCTACCAGGAAGCAAAAGACCTTATTGCCCAGGCGCGGCGCAACAAGTAGAATTGCCCTGATGGGCTTGTTTTAATTTAATCAGCGGAGGCATAGACGTATGCAGAACTTCACATTTCATAACCCTACCAAAATTATTTTCGGCAAGGGTACGATTGGCG
>DAOPYA010000137.1:0-10995 GCA_035352635.1 Candidatus Rifleibacterium sp. | reverse complement strand
CGCCATCAGCAAAGGGTCGCAGATTCACAGACCAGGTCGCCAGAGGCAGAGTATCGGGCGTGGTCAGCGACGAACCGGTCGGGCCGCTCAGAGTTATGCCGTCATTCACGGTCGTCAGCACCCCTGAAGAGTTGGCGAACCTCACATAAACCGTCTTATCGCCTGAATTGGCCGAAAGGTTGAACGGGTAAAGCATTGAACCGTCAGGATTGGTGGGCGAATAGATGACCGGGGCCCCTGAAAAACTCTGGCTTTCGGAAACCGTGAAACTGGCGGCATCAGCCGAGAACAGCCGCAGTTCAACAGCGGGGTTACCGGTGCTCAAATCACCATAATTGATCAGCACGCCAGAGGTGGCCGGCGCCGGAATATCGACGGCAACCACCAGAGTCATGACCGGGGTTTCGACATTACCAAGGTTGCGGTAGCGGGCATAAATGGTGTGATTGCCTTCAAAGGCCGCCAGCGTCAGGGGAAGCGAGTAGGCAAAACTGGCCCAGCCAAGACCGGCCGTCAGGTTGGCGTAATTTTCCGAGATCAGCATTTCATTGGCACCCTCAGCGAAGGGCAGCAGATTAAGGGTAAAGGTTGCCAGCGGCTGGGTATCAGCGGTGCTCAGGTCATAACCGGTCGGGCCGTTCATGGTGATGCTGTCGTTAACCACAGTGTAAACACCTGAAGCATTGGCGTAACGCACATAAACAGTCTTGTTGCCCGCCGCCGCCGACAGGGTGAACGGGTAAAACATCGAACCATCAGGGTTGGCCGCCGCATAGGTCTGCGGGGTGGCACCGGTGAAACTCAACGATTCAGAGACGGTAAAACTGGCTGCCGACTCTGAGAAGAGGCGCAAGATAACAGGCCGCCGGCTGACCGCGACATCACCATCATTGATGAGCAGCGTCGGCGAGGCTTCTGGGGTGCTGAGAACATTGACGTCAAGCGTCATGACGGGCGTTTCGACCAGGCCGGCATTGCGGTAGCGGGCGTAGATCTTGTGAGGGCCTTCAAAATTCTGCAGCGTAAAATCAAAAGTGAAAGAGAATGGAACCCAGCCGGTGCCGGCTATCAGATCAGCGTAGTTTTCGGTGATCAGCATCTGGTTCGCGTCTTCGGCAAGGGGTCGCAGGTGCACTGAAAAAGCCTGAAGCGGCTGGGCATCAGGGGTCGAAATACTGTAGCTCGACGGGCCAACCAGGTTGATCGAGTCGTTGGCGACAATAAACGAACCAGAAGCGTCTTCAAAGCGCACGTAAACGTTTTTGTTGCCAGCCAGAGTCGAGAGCGGGTAATTGTTTTTGATCATGGCCCCTGATGGGGTATTGGCAATGTAATCTTCTACGGCAACGCTGTTGAAGGTTTCTGTCTGTGAAATCTTGATTTTTTTTGCGGTGGTTGAAAACAGGTTCAGACTGACATCGCGGCTGTCAGTAAAGGCATC
Organism: Candidatus Rifleibacterium sp.; assembly: GCA_035352635.1. Lineage (GTDB taxonomy): Bacteria > Muiribacteriota > Ozemobacteria > Ozemobacterales > Ozemobacteraceae > Rifleibacterium. The sequence continues at coordinate 9,554 of DAOPYA010000137.1, read as the reverse complement.
GCCGTCGTTGATCTTGACCGTGCCGTTAACCGGGCTATATTCGGTGCCCGGTTCGAGAATTTTGACCGGAATAATCTGCACCGCGGAGCGGTTACCAACGCCGTCAACAAAGCTGTAATAGAGATTGAAGGTGCCATAACCCGAAAAATCTGGCGGGTTGAGCGGCACCGGCAGAATGGGCAGGGCATAATCAAGAAGGGCCGGGGGCGCAGCATTAGCGGGCACCAGGCGGTATGAAACCGTCGCGGTCATCGAATCGGCAATCTGAAAGTGCAGGTAGAACGGCATTGAAGCCGGTGAAATCTCGCTGACCAGCGCCGAAGCCGAGGCAACGGTCGTTCTGAAAAATGCGGTATTACCCGAAGGCACCGTCGCATTGACGCTGACCCCGACCTGAAGCATTGCGGTTTCGACCCAGGTGGTGCTTGAATTGTAGAACTTGCAATAGATCGTATGGCTGCCAACACGGTTTTCGAGCGGAAAAACCTGGCGGTAAGCGTAGGGTTTCCAGGAGGCGGCGGGGTTCGAAAAACTGGCCAGACTTTCGCTGATCAGCATGTAGCCGGCGTTTTCGGCATACAGACTAAGCTCAACCCACATTTTGTTGAGCGGCAGTTTATCGACGACGGTCATCGCGGCACCAGTCGGGCCAGAAAGGGTTATCGAGTCGCTGGCAAAGCCGAAAGCGCCCGAAGCGTTTTCAAAGCGGGCGTAGATTCTTTTGCTGCCTGCGGTGGGCGGCGAAATATCATAGGGGATATTCATGCCACCTGCGCTGGGGGTGAAAGGAATATCAGGCTGGGTGCTGAAGCTTTCGACGGCAGCAACACGAACCCTGACGGCATTTTCAGAATACAGATTCAGATTGATGCGGCTGCTTTCACTGACTTCATCGCCATTATTGATGGTGATACGGCCGGTGGTCGGGGTAACAATCTGACTCGGGTCGATAATTCTGATCGAGGTGACGCCGAGGGCGCTCTTATTGCCAACCCCGTCGCTGAACTGATAGTAGAGGTTATATATGCCATAACCGCCGAACGAGGCCTGGGTCAGCGGAATCGGCGCCACCGGCACCAGTTCGTTTTTCATGTCGATGGCAGCAGGAATTGCAGCGCCGCCCGGTACAATTTTCCAGGAGATGGAGGCGGTGCGGTCATCGAGAATGGTGAAATGCAGATAAATCGGCATCGAAGCGGGTGCCACTTCGGTGACCCTGACTGAATCTACGGCCGGGCTGGCCCTGAACGCCACAGCATTACCACTGGGCGACGAGGCGTTGATAGTTACGTTCAACTGCACCGGCAGGCTTTCTATCCAGTTGGTGGCGGCGTTGCGGAATTTGGCAAAAACGGTGCGCGGCCCGGTCTGATCGCCGAGCGGAAAAACAAGCGAGTTCTGGTAAGGCAGCCAGCCAGTGGTCATCGACCTGACTGCCGGGTCGTCGGTGACGATCATATCAGTGGCACCATCGGCAAAGAGATCGAGCTGCACCCAGTTCTTGTTGAGCGGCTGGGTTTCGCGGGTCGAGATTGAAGTGCTGGCCGGCCCACGGGCCGTGATCTGGTCGGTGACGATTTCGTAATTCGAACTTTGCGGGTTAAAGAAGCGGGCATAAACAGTCTTCTGGCCATCGAAACCGGTGATATCCCAGAGGGTGTCGGCCACCGGAAGAACGGCGGCGTTGAAGAAGGTTCCGTCATTTGAAAGCTGCATCTGGGTGTAAACCCCTGAAGTCAGCACCTTGACCTGCACCCGCGAACTGGGGGTGACGGCATCGCCGAGGTTGAGAATAATGGCCGGGGTGGCAGGGGTAACCTCGGTTATCAGAACATCAAGGCTGAGCACCGGGGTTTCGACATTGCCGGCAGTGCGATATTTAGCATAAACAGTATGTTTGCCAAGAAATTTTTCGAGGTCAAAAACCACCGAATAAGCAAACGGCCGCCACAAAGAAGAACTGCTGATATCGGCATAAGACTCGGTGATCAGCATCTGGGCGGCATTAACCGCGAAGGGGCGCAGATTGACGCTGAAACTGCCAAGCGGCTGGCTGTCGGGTGTTGAGATCGAATAACTTGAAGGGCCGACCAGAATAATTGAATCACTGCTGATCGAGAAAGTGCCAGAGGCGTCTTCCATGCGAACAAACAGGCGCTTTTCGCCGGCAACCGGCGAGAGTTGATAATTCGGAATGCGCATGGTCACAGTGCCGACGTTGGCAACGAAAGGAATATCGGCAACGCTGCTGAAATTTTCGTGCTCGGCAACCCTGATTTTTTTTGCCGCCTCAGAAGTGACGCTGAGCGACACGACGCTTGATTCGGTGCTCGGGTCACCTTCGTTAATCTTGACTGTGCTGCTGCTCGGGGGGTTGCCCTCAACCTCTATGCTTTCGACCAGCACGGTGGTTGAGTTGCTGGCATCATCGACAAACATCGCGTAAACAGTCTGCAGCCCGTAGCCGCCGAGGGTCCAGGCACGGGTCTTGCTGAAGCGTTCAAGATTGGCACCGGTAAAGCTTTCGTTATTCGAGAGGATCATGTAAACCGATTCGCCATCGTCTGCGGTTACATCGAGGGTGAGCTTGACGTTCAGCACCTTGGTAATCTCATCGCCGTTGTTGATGAGCATTTTCGGGTCTTTTGGTGCGGCGGTGTCGAGGGTGATATGGCTTTCGACCGGCGCCGAAATATTGCCGAGCGAGTCTTTAAAGCGCGTAAAAAAGATCTTTTCGCCGTCGCCGCTGGTGAGAATATATTTGTAGGGGTTGGCGAACTTCAGCCACGCAGCCGAATCAACAAAAGAATTGGTCGGCTGAATCTGCATCTCGGTCGGCTGTTTTGAATAGCTGAAGCTGAGCTGCACGGTGCTGGCATTCGTTTTAAGAGCACCGTTGTTAACCTTGACTTCAACGACCGGGCCGGCGGTATCGAGCCGAATCGTGGCAGAGAACGATTTGTTCTCGTCGGCATTGCCACCCTTGAACCTGACATAAACGGTTTTTGGCCCATCGCCAGAAGAAATTTTATGTTTGCGGGTGGTAACATACTTTTCGTCGAATGAATTGAGAAAATCGGGGCGATCAGAAATCTGCATCTGGGTCGCGCCAGGGTAGAGAATAGTCAGCACCACATCGAGCTTATTGGTGAGGGCTTCGCCGTTGTTGACCCAGATACCCAGGTAACCGGTGTTGTCTGATTGCAGAAGAATCGAATCATTGATCACGCCGCTGAGATTGCCGAGCAGGTCGCGAAACTGCACATAAACTCGCCGGGTGCCGTCTCCAGAGGTAAACGTCACGTCTTTTGTTGTGGAATAGGTTTCCCAGGGTTGAGAGGTCAGGTCTTCGCTGGTGCCGACGCGCATCTGTGCAGCGCCATCGGCGTTGAGATAAATGCGGTTGCTGAGATTGCGGGTTTTTATGTCGCCGCTATTAATGCTGGCTGAGAGGTTCGATGGCCCGACTGAGGTTGAGGTGGTCGTGTAAACAACAGGGTAAACCAGCGCCTGGCCGTCCTGGGTCTGAAGTTTAACCGTAAACCCATAACGGGTGCCGGGCACCAGCCCGGCAATACCGACCTGGTGAGTACTCTCATAAGAATTGCCGGCAGAAACAGTCGAAGGACTGCCGCCCGAAATGGCATACTCGACCTGGGCAATGGTCTGAACATTGGCGCCAAAGCGCAGGCGCACTGACGAAGAGGTAATGCGGTCAAGCTCGACGCTGTCGAGTTCAATCAGCGATTTGGCCGGTATACTGACCGGGCTGGCGGCAATTACCTGGGCGCCGCTGAAAAAAAGTATTTCGGATTCGCCGGTGCTGGCGTAAAGGCTGTAAACGCCAGGCTTAATATCTGTGAAAGCGTAGTTACCCTGCGAATCGGTTCGGGTACTGCCGATCACCTCACCCGCCGCATTCTTGGCCAATACCGGAATGCCGCCGTAAAGAGAGCTTGCGGCGAAATAGACCCGCCCCGAAAGCAAAGAAGCACCGGGAACAACTGGCCCGACCGGGGATGTTGGATCGCCGCCCCCGCCCCCACCACCGCCGCCGCCGAGACAGCCGATGAGAACGCAGACGATCGTAACCAGGGCTATTACTGCCAAATTTCGCATATTTTTTAAGTTTAGCATGCCCTGACCGGCAAAATCAATCATCAGTTGATTTTATCGTATTCTTCAGAAGAAAGAACTTCGTCTTTCCAGTTGATCAGGGTGAAACCGGCAATTGGGTATGGCGGATGATACTCGCCGCCGCCGCGCACGAACGTCGAATCGAAGGCATTTCGGCGCACCACTGCCTGGTCATTGCGCAGGCCGCCGCCCAGGTATGGCTTGGCCGGCTGGTTACGCAGATGAATCATCGAACCCATGTGGCGCAGAATAAAGCGGCTGTCTTTGCCGATCCAGGGTAATGAGCGCATTTCGGGGCTTTGAATATTGCCGAGTTCGTTACCGACCTTGTCAGTGCCGTTGGCGTTGCTCCAGCGGGCGTTCAGCTCACCCGAATCAATCAGCAGCGCATTCACGGTCATCTCTGGAATCCGGAAACCGGAGCGCGGGTGCTGCATGGTCAGCTTGAACATGCGGTCGGCAATGTTCCAGGGGCCGAGCGAGGGGTCGGGTTCGCCTTCGGCCATTTCTTTTTCGGCCTGGTCGAGAATTGATTCGATGATCTTATCGCGGGCGCCGGCGAGAACTGTACCGGTCAGGTAGGCCCTGGCGGCGATACCCTCAATTGCGGCAGTGCGCTTCAGGGCGCTTTTGATGCCGAAATGGTATTTTTTTTCACCGGTGCCTTCTTCGGCATTTTCGGCGGGTTTGAGGTAATCGCGCAGTTTCTGAAGTGCGGGGTGCATCGGCAGGCCGGCCGTGGTCACCGGAATGATTTCGGGTGGCTGTTTAGGCAGCGAGAAGAGTGAATTGATGGCTGAGAAATTGAGAGCCGTCATTGGCAGGCGTTTGTTATATGGCCCGGTGCTCAGACGCGGCGGGAACACCACGCCGGCCAGCACGAGTTCACTGATGTCTTCGTCGGCGAGTGCCATGGCAATGTCGTAGTCGATGACGGTGGTCATTTCGTTGCGCAGAAACAGCATCGGGTTTGAATAATCGAACCAGATACGGCCCATCGACATTATCTGCACGCCGTTCTTGTCGGTGCCGTTGCGCGGTTCTTTTGTGTATTCTTTGAACCCGAGGGTGTAATTCTGGGGGTTATCGGGGTTGGCATTAAAGTCACCGGCTATATAAACGTCTTTTTCGCAGAAGATGCTCAGAGATTTCCAGGGGGGGTTGCCCCAGACACGCAGCGGCACTTCAGAAAATAGCAGCACTTTGTCTTCACGGTTCTGGTAATCCCAGCCGAAGAACAGGTCATAGACGACCTCGCCGGGTTTGGCCGGGTTGCGCCATTTTGATTCAGAGAACCCTTTGAAGCTGCTGCCGGCCCGCAGTATTTCGGGGGCCGGTTTGCGGGCGTTGCGGTAATAGAGGGGGTTGAGCGGCGGCATTTTTTGGGGGCGGGCGCCGTGGTAGCCGTCTTGAACAAAGCAGCTGATCATTTTGCCGTCTTTAATTTCGGCATGGGTTTCGAATTTATCAGGGTCGGTAGAATCGTTGCCGGCCTTGATGGTGGCGCGTTTTCCATTGATAAAATCGACCTGAACCGGCGATTCGGCTCTGATAAAGCCGGGGGTCGAAATTTTTTCCATTTCGAGCAGGTCGGCGCCGCGATCGAAGCTGCCGCGCCGGGTAAAGTTGATCATTTCATGGCCGTAGAGGCGGCCGGTTTTCATTTCGCCGGGCGTGACGCGAAAAGGCCCGTAACCGCCGACATCGAGCACCTGCCCGTCATAGAACAGAAAATTACCGGGCACGAATTTTTCGAGAACGGTGGTGATGCGCCTGCATGAATCTTCGACCCGGCCAACGGCCTCGAGTAGAAAATAGCGGTGCGCCTCATCTACTGATTTGGTATCGGGGTCATTCTGTGATTTGATGAGCTTGACCCTGACTTTGAACTTCCCGGAGAGCTTCATGGCTGGCAGTTCGATTGAACCGCTGTAGGTGCCGCGGTCGTTCTTGTCGAGTCGCAGCAGCTCAAAACCTTCAAGATGGTTGTAACGCTTCTCGCTGGCCGATGGCCAGCCATCTTCAGGAATATAGGCATTGCCGTGGGTTACGAACTGGTAATCGGCCCGCATTTCGGCGAGAACGCAGTGCAACCCTGCTTCGGCAACGCTGAGGGCCAGGTAATCGCGGGCTGATTTTGACAGCAGGTGAATCTGGCCGCGCTGAAAGTTGAGCATGGCGCCGGCGAGAATGCCAAGCACCAGGCAGACCATGAGAACGACAATGATTGCCTGACCACGGCGGTTGTTAGAGCCATTTTTCATGGTCGCACCCCATTCAGTTTGCCCCTGAGATTGAAACAGGTGCGAACCCGGTGGGCAATACGCTCGGCAGTGTCACGCGGGTCGCCTTTCCTGACAAATGCGGCGCTGATATGAACGAGGTACGGCCCTGAACCGTCGAGTTCGTAGGGTTCAGCCACGATAAGGCTTTTAAAGGCAGACCAGGCGCGAACGACTTCAGATTAACGGGTTTGCGGTTGGTGGTAAAAACCAGCATCTCGCGCACCCCGTCGCAGACCTTCTTTTCGTGGGGCTTTGTCGAACCGGCAATATCGCCGGTGGTGATGCGGTAAAGATCGCTGGTGCCATCTTCAGACTTGCGCAGCTGGTATTCGATCAGTTCTTCGCGCAGGAAATCTGCGGCAGGCGGCTTGATGGCAAAATCGAAGACCTGGCGGCGCAGCACGAGAATCTTGCCCTCATTCACATACATGAGCTTATCTACGGTCTGACGATTGGTCTGCACCGGGTATTCAACCCAGCTGGCGTTGCGGATATCGTTACCGAAGTAAGCGAAAAAGCGGCGGGCGCTCTCGTTAACCCCGATGTGCTCGAGCGCCGTTTTGATGGTACGCACTTCAGCGAAGAACAACCGGTAGACAACCAGCATCAGCAAGACGAACAGGCCAGCCACCATGATGATTTCCATCAGGGTAACGGCGCGGCGCGTGCTGTTAGAGAGTTTCATCGTTTCACCATTGATCGCTGTGGGTCGTGACGACTTCAAATTCGAGGGGCTTGCCGTCTTCGGTTGATTTCCAGGAAACGTTGACTCTGATGAGTTTAAGCCCCGAAGCGAAAGCTTTGCTGGTTGAGGGGACATCTTTAATGCTGATAGTGCGCCGGTATTCAACCCCGGCGATTTCTACGGCTGGCACAAAGCCGTCGGGATTCTTGTCGTAGGGGTTGTCGGCGGCATTAAAATCGGCAAGCAGGGTATTGTGGCCCTTATCGCCGTCGGTGCCGAGTTCTGAGGAACGGGCGGCCCGAATGGCTTCGATGGCCTGGTTGGCAAGGAAAATGGCATTTTCGTAGCTGCGTACCCTGGCGACTCCGGTGAAACTGTTCGAGATGGTCCAGCCGATGGTGAAAACGACCGTCATCAGCAGGCCGGCAATCATGACTTCTACAAAAGTCATCGCCGCCCTGCCGCTCGCTGCTCTCAGAATATTATCTTTGCGGGAATGCATGGTTTTCAGCTATTTTACCATATACCTGCCGCATGCTCATCAAGTTTTCATCATCCCGGCATTTTAGCAAAATTACCCCCGGCTAATCCTTATAATCGCATTATTGAACCCTGCAAAAACAAAATAGAGTCTGTTCGACGGCCTGTCTTCTCTCCGGGTCTGTTTATGATTTATTACAGGGAGCTTTAATTATGGGGTGGCCGGGCACACCCAAAAAAAGGGCTGCTGCCATGCTGGCAACAGCCCTTTTTTAAAGTGCGATCAGAACAGGTCGGCGGGGTTGAGTCCGGCTTCCATGATCACCATGTCAGGGTTTCTGACTTCGGTTGCCGTTCTTGCATCCTGGCGGGCTGGGCCTTCGCAGACTTCTTTGACCAGTTTCGGGTCGAATCTCGGGTTTTCGAGGGTAGTACCCTGCTGGTTCGGAGCATCAGAAGTGGGAACCCAGACGAAGTCGGGGTGATTCTTGCTTGATTCGCCGGTCCATTCACCAGAAACGATGTTGTTATTTTCATCAAGGAAAAGATTGTAGGTATAGCGCATTGTGAACCATTTGCAGCCGACGTAATCGGGGTGTACGTCATCATTCACAAACCAGCAGGTGGTGGTGACTTTGAGTTTGCGGTCATCGAACCAGCCGGTAGTCCAGTTTGATTCAAATTTATAGATGGGGAAGTTCCAGACCATGCGTTCGGCTTCGATATCGCAAACCATGGCGCCTTTTTTGTTGCCGAGGTAGTTGATGAGCAGGCGGTGAAATTCATCGGGGTAGATATCGTCGCGGTCATCGCCGGCGTTGCCCCAGAAGCGGTTGCCGTAGAAGTTGCAGTAGGTGTTCATGTAGACTTCAGAAAGAAGAGCCTTCTGGTCGGCAGTGGTGAATTCAATGCCATTGCGCAATCGGTTGACGGTCGGTTCGGGGGCGAGAATAGCAGCGGCTGACCAGCCGTTGCAGTGGCCTTCCCAACTTTCGGCTTTGGGGTTGAAGTGATGGTTACGGACGTCGGATTCCCAGGCGTGGGTGCCGGGATTTTTGCCGGTGCGTGACTGGGCGTAGGCATCGTATCTTGCGAAGGGCGACGGGCTGTGACCCGGCCAACCGTTCACCATGAAGCCTTTCTTGCGTGACCACCAGTCACCAGACCAGGGGGCAGGCTTGATTTCGCCTTTGGCTGAACCATCGTTGGCGAGTGCCATGAACGGGGCAGAAACTACAAATATGGCGAGAGCGAGAATAAGCTTTTTCATTAATTGTCACCTCCGTGGTTGTCTTCGGAGCCGGGGAGCGGTGTCGGAGATGAAGGTGGCAGCAGGCGAACCTTGCGTTCACGCGATTCAGAAGACACTGCCCAGGGTGAACCCTTCTGCCAGAGCTGAGTGAGGTTAGTGCTTGAGCGGGATTCATCTATTTCGACCTGGTAGGTTGCCCCGGTCGAGCGGTAGGCAGCGAAGGTATCGGCGTGCTGTTTATCGGGGGTCTTGTTTTTCTGTGAGAAGACACGTTTGAACATAAGACCGCCGACTTTGCGGATTTTGGCGAATTTTTTGGCAAGGAAATTGCCGCGATAGGCTGAGAAGCCATCGGCGCCCTGCACGGCATTGCCGGCATTCTGGATTGGGAAGGCGGGCAAATCATAGGGAACCACAGTATCTTCGGCTACCAGTGGTTCAGAAGAATTCGGATCGACCTCGCGTTCTGAATACTTCATGCCCTGGGCGGTCGGGAAAATATCGAGAACCTTGACCGGCCTAAGATCAGCAGTAGAGAGCCAGAGAACTGCCTGATTCTTCATTTCGTTGTGGCGGGTGTATATATGCAGAACATAACAGTTCTGACCGTTGACTTCTTTGACAGCCCGCACGTTAAAAACCCATCTGACGGGCGGCAGCCATGCGTCACCGGCAGTTTTGAGATCGCGGTATGCGGCTTCAACTACCCAGCGCT
>DAOPYA010000136.1:0-11195 GCA_035352635.1 Candidatus Rifleibacterium sp. | reverse complement strand
CAGGCTACTTTATTCGCCTGCCCTGCCGTGGCAGGAAGTTCATCTTATCAAATTCGTTTCAAAGTGTCAACAAGATTTTAAAATTTATTTTCAGAGAATCAAACTTTAAATTTTGCGGGAACGACAGACGAACTATAGATTCAACTTTAGTGCAAGATCAGCTGTCGCGTGAAAATCTGATGATTTTGCCGTTGCGAAAAGCCACTATCTGAGCAAGAATTTCGACGGCGATTTCTTCTGGCGTCGTGCTTCCGAGGTTTATACCGATCGGCGCGAAAAGATCGTCAACCCGCCTGACATCGTAACCGGTAGTTTTGAAGGCCTGCTTCATTTCGACCATTTTTTTTGCCGAGCAGATCAGGCCCACATAGGCCGCATCGTAGCGCAAAACCCTTTCGAGCACTTCCCTGTCTTTAACATGACCCGGGGTGGCAACAACAACGTGGCAGCGCTTATCAATCATCGCTTTTTCAGCAGCTTCGACATAAGGCAGACAGACCACTTCGACGCTGACCGGAAACTTTTTCGAGTCGGCATACTCCGGTCTCTCGTCGACCAGAGTCACCTGGAAGCGAGCCAGTGAAGCCATACGCGCCAGAGTTCGGCCGATATGACCGGCGCCAAAGATGACCATACGCGGCTCATGCGCCTGCAGCTCGATAAAAACACGCGCTTCACCGCCACAGACCGGTTCGCTGCCTTCAAGGGGATTTGCCAGATTGAAGCTGAGAATGCGCGAAGTGCCGTTTTTGAATAAATCGACGGCGGCAGTGCGTACCCGTTCCTCGTTGACGCCACCGCCAACGGTTCCGACGGTCGAACCGTCGCGATAAACGATCATTTTCTGCCCAACGGTGCCGGGGCTGCTGCCGGTGGTCTCGATCACAGTGCACAACACAAAGGGTTGATCTTTATTGAATGCTTCTTTCAGTTCCTGAAAAAATTCGGTTGCCATAGTTTCCTCGATTGAAAATTTCAGCTCCATTATCTGAATGATTGCATATTTTTTCAACCTATTTAGTTGCAAGCCGCTGACTCCAGACACTGTCCGGTCTTTTCAAAATTAAGATTAAGGTGTATGCTCACCGAATTACAATTTTGCCCGGAGAATTCAAATGCTCAGTGAATCAGAAATTGTTTTTCGTCTGGTCTGTTCAGCTTTTCTTGGCGGACTGGTAGGTCTTGAGCGCGAGATGCACAGCCAACCAGCAGGTTTGCGAACTCACGTTATTCTGGCGATCGGGTCGACGATTGCCATGGTTCTGTCGATAAATCTGGCCATCAAATTTCATACAGTGGCTACCAATGGCGACCCGGAAAGAATTGCCGCGCAGGTAATCTCTGGAATCGGCTTTCTCGGTGCCGGCGCCATTTTTCGTTACGGCTCGGGCGTCAAGGGCCTGACTACCGCTGCAAGCCTCTGGACAACTGCCATAATTGGTCTGGCAATCGGCGCCGGCGACCTGCCACTCGGCATTGCCGCGACCGGTCTCGTTCTCTTTGTTCTTGTCGGGCTCGATATCTTTGAGAAAAGATTTCTGCAGGGCAGCAGCACCAGAATTGTCTATATAAAGGGGCATGACCGGCCATGGTTTATCAGGGAAATAAAAGACCTGCTTACCAGATTCGGCATCTCTATTAAATCTGTAAGCTTTTCCAAGGATATGCAAAACAATCTCATCGAGATAGAAAGCATCTCAAAAATTCTGCTTGAGCAGGATATGGATAAAATGATCGCCGAGTTCTCGAAAATCGAGGGAATAACCAGTTTCAAGATAAACTGAGACAAATATTCAGAAAAGAATCCCCCGACAACCTTGTCGAGGGATTTTTATTTTTTTCGGGTTAAAGTTTGGCCGCCGGGCGCCGATAGTTTTCCTGTAATAAAGAAAATCGAACCGGAGGCAACATGAGCGCCCTAGCCCTACTGCAAAACATTTCGAACGAAGCCGATTACCTGATGACCCCGCAGGGTCCGGTGCCAAAGCATTGCAATGAATTCTGGACCGCAAAGCAGCGCCAGATGCATTCGCTGCACTATGCAAACTCATACAGGGCCTCATTCAAGCCTGAGCTGCCTGAATTCTTTATTAATAAATACACAAAACCCGGTGACACAATCGGCGACCCGTTCGGTGGCCGCGGCACAACTGTTCTGCAGGCAGCGCTCATGAACCGTAAGGGTCTGAGCAACGACGTTAACCCGCTTTCAGAAAGACTCGCCTTTCCGAAAATCAATCCGGTGAGCATTGAAGAAATCAGTGACCGGCTCGACAAAATCGATCTCAGCACTCCGATCGACCTCAGCCGCGAAGACGATATGTCGATGTTCTATCACGCCGACACCTATCGCGAAATAATCAATCTGCGCAATTACCTGCGCACGCACCGCGACAACGTCGACCGTTTTATTGAAATGACCGCGCTTTCAAGACTGCATGGCCATTCAAATGGCTTCTTTTCGGCCTATTCCTTCCCGCAGATTTCGATTCCGAAAGTAAACCAGGCGAAGATCAACCAGACCCGCGGTGTCGAGCCGGACTATCGTGAAATCAAGTCGCGCATACTGAAAAAGGCAAAGACGACTCTGAAAAGCGGCGGACTGAAAGATCTGCAGCGGCTGGCCCGTTTCCATAGGCTGACCACCGGCGATTCACGCGATCTCAAAGGCTGGGAAAGCGAAAGCGTCAATCTTGTGGTCACCTCGCCGCCGTTCCTGAATCAGGTTGATTACGTTCAGGACACCTGGATCGAAACCTGGTTCTGCGACATTCCGCGCGAGAGCGTTGAAGACAAGATCGTGCAGACGCCAGATCTGCAGAAATGGACCGATTTTATCTCGGCAACTCTTTCTGAACTTCATCGTGTGCTTGCCAGGGGTGGTCTGGTGGCGATGGAAGTCGGCGAAGTGCGCTATCAGGGCGTAATTCTCAATCTCGATGAAATTCTCGTGAACCTGACCTGCCAGCGTCAGTACAATATGCACCAGTTCAAGGTCAGGGAAGTTTACGTGCAGAGTCAGCAGTTCACCAAGCTCGCAAACTGCTTCAAAGTAGAAAATAACAAACTGGGTACGAATACCAACCGTATCGTGCTCATGGAAAAAATTTAAGGGCCAACAGGAGGCAACTTATGCGAATCACGCCATTAGACATCTATCAGAGAGAATTCTCGCGGAAGAACATCGGCGGCCTGGATGAAAACGAAGTCTACGGCTTTCTGAAGAAAGTCGGCCGCGAGTATGAAACAGTCTACGCCGAAAACAAGTCGCTAAAAGACCAGGCACAGCGTCTCACCGGGCAGATGGAAGACTATCTTGAGCTTGAAAAAACGCTGAAACAGACGCTTATTTCGGCACAGAAAACCTCTGGCGACATGAAAGACAATGCCGAGAAGGAAGCTGAACTGATCGTCAAAGAAGCAGAACTTCAGGCAGAACGTATTCTTGATGAGGCCCGCAGCGAATCAGAAATGATTGCCAAGGAAATACGGGAACTCAAAAAGCAGAAACGCATGCTGAAAGTTGAGCTGCGCACCGTTCTCGAATCTTACCTGGCGATGGTCAATGAAGAATCACCCGTTCTGGCAAGGGTCATGGAACCGATGGCCAAGGCCGCCTGACGGCATGGGTGCTGAAACATGTGTTAAGGATTCGCCGCAAGGCGCACTGATCATGGTTCAGGCGGTTCCGAGATCGTCACGAACAGAAATCGTTGACATACAACAGGAACGATGTAGAATAAAGGTTAAGGCCCCTCCGGTCGATGGAGAGGCCAATGCCGCTTTAGTCGAAGCACTTGCCAAGATTTTCGGGCTGCCGAAGCGATCGGTGGTTCAAACAAAGGGCCAGAGCGGGCGACAAAAGACTTTTCTGCTCAGCGGCAAAAGCAGAGAAGAGGTTTGTGCCATTATCGACCGAATAATCTCGGAAAAAGGCAGTAGTAAATGAGAATTAACAAATGGCTCTGGGGCCTCTGGATAGCAATGATTCTGTCGATGCTGATGCGTCAGCGTGCCGACACCTATATGGTAGTGGCCTTGATCATTCTGCCGATTCTGATTGTACTGCTCGACCTGCACGAAGAGATTGCCGTTCTCAAAGAAGAAAACAAGCACCAGCGCAAGTTCGTCATGGATCGCTACAACGTTTTGCAGGAACGGATCAGTGATATATCAAATCAGGTTGAAAAACGCCTGGTTGTTGATTTTGCCGAGTTTGCCAAGAATAATTCAGGCCAGGAAAGCAGCGGCCGCCTCACCTACCAGGAAAACGAAAGACGGCCGGTCCGCAAACTGAAGAAACGGCGGCGCGAGCCAGAACAGGGCACCCCGGCTCCGATTGATTTTAATCAGGAAGCAACGCGCCTCGACCCGCCCACCCCACCCGAGGAACCATCAGCCTGACCTGCCGAAACTTGCATCTAGAGTTAGTTAAGTAAGCATTTGCCCTGGCAGGTTGGCAAAAGACTGGCTGAATTCGCCAGATAAAATTTTTAATTTATCTCTGGCGGCATGTACCGATTTTTCTTATAATTGCCTTATAAGCCATTTAAGGAAACCAGTAAATGAAAAAAGCCAATCGAGTAGTGATTATTGCCCTGGCCCTGGTTATTGCCGGTTCGGCAAGTGCTTTTGCCTGGGGCAGCAAGGTTCACAAAAAAATAGTTTCCGATGCCTATCATATTATGCCGCAGGCATTTCGTGATTTTCTTGGTGAAGTTAAAAAGCCTGCTCCGAGCAAGCCCTCTTTGGCCCCACTCATGGAATATAGCGTAGAACCAGACAGGGTTCTGAAAGATTTCCACAACCATGTGTTTCATATTCAGGGTGGAGCGATGGGCAAAGGGCCATTTCACATCGAAACCCTGGTTAAAGAAACCGCCGACCTGATCGTCAAAAAGGCGCCCCGGGCCGAGATTTTGCAGCGCCTCGGCTGGGTCGCCCACTACGCGAGCGACCTGTTGCAGCCGTTGCACACTGGCACCAGCCTTGACGACACCATCGAAGAAAAAAGTTACCATTCTGCCACAGAACGCGATGCCGACCGGTTTGTATTGAATTATGGTGTCAATTTCGATGGTTGCCAGAGCATCAAGCGCATCAGCGCCCGCATGATCTATGAAGCTCTGTGGGCTAACCAGCATTATGACGCTCTTGAACAGGCTTATAACCGTGGCACTCGTTACCCCGAAGTTAAGAATGTCATTTCGAGCTGCTATTCAAGAGCTGTTAACAATGTAGTTGATCTGTGGTACAGCGTCTGGGTCAAGGCCGGTGGCAAAGAGTTGCCCAGCGATGGCAAGGCCAAGTATTTTCCGCCGGTCAGCAGGTTCAATTTTAACGAATATCGCGATCTTGGTGAATGATTCAGCCTGACGGTATATAGCAAAAGCGCAATAAAAAGCCCGGTGTTTAACCGGGCTTTTTTTATTCGGTGGTAATCTTCAGGCGGGCGATCTGGACAAACCGAGAAGCAGCGAGGTAGCCATTTCGGCCATTTCGGTGCCGGAGCGACTCTGGGCGATCAGCTTTTCGATGGCCTGTGAATCGTCTGCCAACCCGAAGGCAAAGGCGGCAACGATCTGTTGATC
Source organism: Candidatus Rifleibacterium sp. (assembly GCA_035352635.1). Taxonomy (GTDB): domain Bacteria; phylum Muiribacteriota; class Ozemobacteria; order Ozemobacterales; family Ozemobacteraceae; genus Rifleibacterium. The sequence continues at coordinate 5,604 of DAOPYA010000136.1, read as the reverse complement.
TGAATTGCCGAAGTCCATAAGGTTTCGCAGCAATGCCTTGCCGCTTTCGCCAAAGGCGAGCAGCGAGATGGCCGCCATTTTCCTGACCATCCAGGAGGTGTCGGCAGTGAGGGTTTCAAGGCTTCTGGTCAACAGTTTCAGTTTGAGTTTGCCACAGAGGTAAGCGGCTGCAGAACGGCTGAATTCATTCGGAGAAGCGAGCATTTTTTCGACTTCGGCGACATTATCGGTGTAGCCCATGGCCCAGAGGGTCTGAATACTGTCAGCCTGCACGCGATGATCGGCATCGTTTTTTAACTCGACGATTCTTTCGAGGGTTTCATGTGGCAAGGCTCCGGAGCTTTCGAATCTTTTCTTCAAGGCCATTATGGCATTGGCCCGCACCCGGGAGTCAGCCGCTACGAGGCAGTCGTGCAGAAATTCCATGTGTTCATCACCGCCGAGGTCACCAAGTGCCGACACAATCGTGGCACGGACTCTGGTGCTAGCTGATTCTTCAAAAAGCTGCCGCAATTCAGGCAGTGCTGAAGCGACGCCCATTTCGACCAGGGCATTCACGGCAGTAAGCACAATGATTTCTGATGAACTGCGGAGCAGGCGAAGAATTGGATCGAGGGCCGCCGAAACGTTGGCGCGTTTAAGCGCCAACAAGGCAACTCTGACGATTTCAGGGTCTGGATCCTGGGTCGCCTTGAGAAAGACCGGGATGAATTTGTCATCCCAGCGTTTTTTAAGAAGAACGAGGGTCACCCAGCGCATTTCGGGAGCGAAGTTATCAACGCTGTTGGCCAGGCGGTTCACGGCCTCTGGGAAATCAAAACAGCAAAGCGTTGCCAACGCCATAGGGCGGTAGGGATGGTTTTCGCGATCTATCATGCGGATCAGGGGCGCATAAACAGTCTGACGAGTGCTTTCGTTGGCGACGAATGTCATCATTTCCATCATGGTTGCGTGAAAAGTGCGAAGATTTTCTACAACCTGGTCCCGGATGCTTTCAGAGGGCATCTTGGCGATGTATTCACTGATACGCTCGACCGAAACCGGGAACATTTTCCCTTTAATGAAATCAATGACCTTGCGTTCAACCTTTGAATTGCTGTCTTCAAGGCTGCGCAGCACCGAAACCGCAACATCAGTCTGGAAACTGTCATAAGTTTCCAGCATACCGATCATCACACTCTTATCTATCATGCAAAGTCCCTTTCAGAAGCTATTTTCCCTCGATGCGCAGCAGTGCATCACGCGCCTGGGTCTGCAAAGTTGAATTGGGGTATAACTGCAGAATCTTTTCGTAATTTTGCCGGGCGCTGGTGTAGTCGCGGCGGTAGGCCTCGTAGGTATAGGCAATGGCAAACTGCGCCTGGTCGGCGAATTCATTGTTATAGAACTTATCGATCAAAGTCTGCCAGTTTTTAACGGCTTCGTCGTAATTGGCGTAGCCTTCGCGATAAACATAGCCAATTCGGAAGTAGGCTTCGTGAACCACCGGATCATTCTGCTGGGTATCGATAATACGCTGGTAACCACGGCGGGCCTCATCAAAATTACGTATCAGCAGCTCATTGGCAAGGGCGAGTTTAAGCTCGATATCGAGAGTTTCGATTGAGATCGGGTGTTCGCGCACATAATCTTCGAGCAGGCGCAGGGCTTTTTGCCCGTCACGCAAGACTTCCATGTAATGTTCGTAGAGTTTGAGGGTGTATTGCTTGACCAGTGGGTCGTTGGGGTTTTCGTCGAGCCAGCGTTGCATGTAGGTAGCGGCCTTTTGCGGGTCGCTGAGTTGTTTGTTGTTGAGTTCATAAAGGGTTTTCATGATATCAAGGGTGGCGAGCGAACCTGAGTTTTCGTTCCAGAGGTCTTCGAGCTGGCGTTCGGCCTGTTTGAAATCCTGCAGGTCTTCGACCTGTCGGGCAACGATCGCCTGCATTTCTTCGACCACGAGGTCGTCGTCTTCTGAGTAGACGCGTTTAACGACTTTGCGGCCGCCAGTTTTGACGACTTTAGCGCGTTTCTTTTCTTCAAGGCGGCGCAGCTTTGCTTCGGCAAAGGCACGCACTTTTGGAACCCGTTTGTATTCAGCGGCGATTGAACTGAAGAACAGCTGAGTCAATTCGGGCTTGGCAAGTTTGTCTTCGACGAGCGAACCGATTCTGATGATCAAATCGAAGTTTCTGACGTCTGGCTCGTATGTATTAAGCAGCAGATCGAGGTAGCTGACGGTTTTGACGTAATCGCCCTTCTTTTCGTAAAGGTCGGCAATCTTTTTGAGAATCTCTCGGCTACGGCGCACTGGCGGGTTAGTGGCGAGAAAATTTTCATACTGGGTGATGGCGCGGTCGTAATCGCGCAGGCTGTTCTCGAGAACTTTGCCAATGAAATAGGGCAGATCAGTGCCGCCTGTGCTGGAATAGGCTTTCAGTTTTTCGAGTTCATCGACGTTGAGGCGGGCTTCGATGTCGCGTTGCTGTTTGATAACTGCTTCGCGGTGAAGCGGGTGCAGAGATCGGAAACTGATCAGGGCTTCAAGATAGTGGTGGGCGAGGCTGAAATTGTTTTTTTTGAGAACGTATTTGCTCAGCCAGTAGAACCCGGAGCGGCTGAGCATGCTGCGTGGATAGCGGCTGACCAGGGCGGTGTACCATTTTGCCGCGTCTAAATCGTTCTTCTGGGCTGCACTTAGCCTGGCGAGGCGATAAAGCACCATGTCTTTGCGGCAACCCGGGTGATAAAGGCTGCGCAGGGCTTTTTCGTATTCGGCGGCTGCCCTGGCATAGTTTCCGGATTCTTCAAAGATTCTCGCGGCGTAGTAGCGCATTTTGGCGACATCGGGTCGATTTTCGAGTTTCAGAATGGCGTTTTCGAGCAAGCCAAGTGCCTGAATGCGGTTTTTTTCGATTTTCCAGAGTCGGAAAACTTCTCGCATACCTTTTTCGTGCTCGATTTCGCTCTGCGAAAACAGAACACTCTGGCGGAACTTTTTCAATTTGTTGATGCGGTCAGTCATGTTTTCGCGCAGGAACGGATCACGACTGGCGGCGAGGCCGGCTTCCCAGTAACTGAAGGCTTTGTCGCTGTCGCCGGTTTCGGCAAGAACGATTTCGCCCAGGTTGAGATAAACCTCATCGAGACGTGGGGAATTCGGGAAAAGTTTGATAAAGCTCTCGTAATTTTCGCTGGCTCCGGCGAGGTCTTTGAGGTTTTCTTTGAGGAGTCGGGCGCGTTCGAGAAGCACTTCTTCGCCCTCGCTGCCCTCAACTCCCTTTTTAAGCATGTCGCCGAGTTCAGAGAGAGCGTTGATGGCGCGGGTGTTTTCGGCCCGGATACGGCTTTCGCGGTAGAACTCTGAACCGGGGTAAACCAGAGTGATTTCATAAAACAGGTCTTCAGAGCGGTATCTGGTGTTTTCGGCGCCTTCGACCATTTTTGCAAGTTTAAACATGCGCCCGGCGGTTTCGGGTTCTTCGGGGAACTGGTCGATGAGGTTCTCGATTTCTTCGATTGCGCCGCGTTTGCCGAGTTCTTCAACCTTCTTTTCGATATAGAGTGTCGATTCGGGCAGGGCGAAAGTATCGGCGAAATCACGTAGCAGAGCCGCTGCGCCTGTGTAATCACGGTCTTCCTCGGCTTTTTTAACCAGGCGGGTCAAGGCCTTCAGCCTGAAAGCTTCGTCGCCTTCGGCCTCAAGCGCCCGTTTAACATAGGTAAAATCTTCAGAAAGTTTTTCGAGGCGCAGGCAAATCTCGGGGTGTTTAAGGGATTTGAATGCGAGTGAAGCTTCGAGGGTCTTGATTGCCTCGCTCTTTTTGCCATCTACGACTTGCAGTTTTGCCATCTGCATTGAGGCATCTACTCTGATTTCGTCAGGCAGATCGCCATCAGAAATCAATTTTTCATAAAAGCGGTAGGCATTCTTTTTATCATCAGCAAGGGCATAAACAGCGGGTATGCGACACCTTATGGTCTCGACCCGCTTGCCAGCCGGGTAGAATGAGAGGTATTCAAAATAAGATTTATTGGCATCGGCGCGTTCCATGAGGTAGTGATCCTGGGTTTGAGCCATGCGGAACAACAGTTCAGACTGCCAGTCGGCGTAATTGTGCCTCTGCAGCAGTGCGGCGGTTTTTTCGACAAACTGTTCGGCGTTGCGGAAGCGAAAAAAGCCGGTGGAAATATACTGGCGCACGGCTCTCTGGCGAAGGTCAGCGGCAACTTTGGGGCGCATGAGGATTTCGTGAAGAAACATCAGAAGGCGCTCGCCGGCCGGTGCTTTTTTGGCGTTCTCTCTAATAAACAGGCCATAAAGTGCATCAACTGGCAATTCGGCGAGGTCTTCTTCTTCGAGCCGGTCGGCGTTTTTAACGGCGCTGGCGGCTTCGGCGAGTGAGTTTTCAACTGGCGAAGCGGCTTCTTCGGGGTCAACCTCGGCGCCATAGCGTTCTTTGAGTTCGGCGGCCCGCTTCTTAAGCCACTGTTGCGAAGTCATCTGCCCTTCGAGGTCAGCAATTTTTCGGGCGACTTCTTCGGCAAGGTTCGGCGAGAGGCGGCTGACGCGCTTATAATAGCGAACTGCCTTTTCGGGGCTGTAAAGGGCAACGCAGGCATCGCCCATCGCCATGTAGGCTCTGGCCAGATATCTGCTGTGGGGGAAACGGGCAGTAAAGAGGCGAAGTTTTTCGAGGCCTTTAAGCCCGTGACCCTGCACGAGGTAAAGCCGGCCGAGTCGATAGGCCGGTATCTCGGCGCGGGCGTCAGTGAGGGGCATAAGTTTTTCGGCACGTTGATACCATCTGACTGCTGCTTCAACATCTTTATCAACTCGCCAGGCAATATTGCCGAGGGTCATGAGACAGGCAAGTTGCGGGGTGCCGGTTGCGTTGGCTGCCAGACCGGTAAACAGTTCGACCGCCTTGCCGGGGAAATTCTGATACATGCGGGTTCCGGCGTCATAAACCAGCGACCAGCGGGTGGTCTCGTCAAGTTGAAGGGTTTTGATTTCTTCGACAAGACTTTCGAGGGGCGCCGAGGTTGATGCAAGGCAGACGACATCGACGAGATTCTGATAGACGGTGAGGCGATCACGGGCGCCGGTGGTTTTGAGAACCTTGCGCAGGCTGTCTTCACGAATTTTATAGGCAAGATCTCGCCACTGCTGCTTCAGTGAAAAATAATCTTTTTCGGAAGGCATGGCATGATCGAGATAATCGCGAAGAACCTGGAGAGCCGGCACCTGCTCGTCTTTGGCGAGCAGAACCTTGAAAAGCACCAGACGGTAGTCTGCGGCTTCTTTGCTGTCGGGGTAGCGGCTGATAAACTCAAACATCAGCTTATTGGCCTTTTCGGGGTCTGACAGGTCTTCGTTAAAAATACGTATGCTGTCTTTGAGCCCCTGCATTGCCCAGTAACTATCAGGGTAAATGGTGCCAAGCTGCTCAAAAATTGCCAGAGCTTCGACCGGGTTCTTCAGATGCAGCGCCTGCAGGTTGCCGATGCGATAGCGAACTTCGTCGATGCGTCCCCAGTCATAGAGAACATCGAGATTCCAGGCTGATTTAACCGGCGCGAATTTGATAAGATAGCGCTGGTAAAGCTTCAGGGCTTCTTCGT
>DAOPYA010000135.1:0-11210 GCA_035352635.1 Candidatus Rifleibacterium sp. | reverse complement strand
GAACTGGCTATTGAGGTTATGGCTGAAATTCTTCGGCGGCCGCGCTTTGAAGAATCACGTTTTGAACAGGAAATGATCAGTGCCAGATCGATGATTTCACGTCGCAACGACCAACCTGACGACATTGGTTCCCGTGAATTCGAAAAACTCCTCTACGGCGCCGCTTCGCCTTACGCCAGGCAATCTGAATATGCCACTTTAAAGGCAATCAGCCGCGACGACCTCAAGGCTTTTCATCAGAAAGTCTACCGCCCTGAAAACGTTCAGATGGCTATCTGGGGCGACTTTGACCGCAAAGAAATTCTGGCACTCGTGAAGAAATATTTCGGCACCTGGGAAAAAGGCAAAGAACCGCTTCCTGAATTTCCGAAGGTTGAATACAACTTTGACAAGCAGGTTTCAATAGTCGATCTGCCCGACTCAAAGCAAACCAACGCTTATATCGGTCACATCGGCGGCCGTCTGGTTGACGAAGACCATCCGCACCGCATCGTCATGAACAACATTCTCGGGGTTGGTTTTGGCAGCCGCCTGTTCAACCAGGTGCGCTCAAAAGCCGGTCTCTGCTACCAGGTTTACGGCGTTTATACTGCGAATCTTTCGTATCCAGGCATGTTCTATAATTATGTCGCCACCAAAAACGAAACCGCTGCCAAAGCAGTTCGCATGATCATGGACGAAATCAAACGCTTCCAGAAAGAGCCAGTGACCGCTGAAGAACTCAAAGCCGCCAAAGACCGCTACCTGAATTCATTCGTCTTCAACTTTGACGAAAAACAGAAGGTCATCGAGCGCCTTGTTTATTATGATTTCTTCAATCTGCCGCGGGATTTTTTGAACAAACAGAAGGAAATGGTAGAAGCCACCACCGCCGAAAACGTTCTGGCCGCTGCCAACAAATATCTGAAACCTGATTCACTGCGCATTCTCGTGGTCGGCAATCAGAAAGCTTTTGACGAGCCGTTAGATAAACTCGACAACGGCACCCCCACCCTTCTCGACGTCACTATCCCACCCGAAAAGTAAAGTAACCCGATTCACTTACAAACTGCCGCAGATCAGTTCAGGTCTGCGGCAGTTTGTTTTTTCAACAGCATCGGCTAAAAATTCCGCAACATTTTCCCGACGTTTAAAATTACGCATTCACAATAATGTCAGACCAGCTGAAAAACACTCCAGAAGTCTATTTTCGGGGTTTTTGCACATAGTCGTAACCAACATTGTACCGAGCACCTTTTATTTTCAATCTCTCGCAGGATTGAAAGGCGGAACGGCTGATCTGAGAGCTTCGGCGCTGTGTTCTGGCACTGAGCTGTTGATATACATGCCGGTGCCAAGCTCAAAGCCGGCGGCCTTTGAAATGCGTGGAACTATGGCCAGATACCAGTGAAAGTGCGGCAAATCGGCTTCTTGCGGCGACAACGAGCGAATGACAAAATTATACGAGGGATTGCGCAGTGCGGTGTAAAGTCTGCCAAGAACGCTGTTCAGCAAGTTCGCGAGGTCTGCCAGAGCGGCCTGGCTGATTGTCGAGAAACATGCCGAATGCACTTTCGGAAATATCCAGACATGATAGGGCGAAAGCGAAGCGAAGGGAATAAACGCGACAAAGTGCTCAGTCTCTGCAACCAGACGCTTCTGCTCTTCGACTTCTTCAGCCATTGTGGTGCAAAACAGGCATTTGCCGATCTCGCGATACGAACGTTCGGCCAGCTCGATGCGCTGCATAACCTGACCTGGAACCACAGGCGTGCCAACAATCTGTGAATGCGGGTGTTCAAGGGAGGTGCCTGCTTCAGGCCCGTGATTCTTGTATAAGATCACATGTTTAACCCTCGGATCTTCGTAAAAATTCAAAAACCGGTTGCGATAGACCGAAAGCAGGTCAAGAGTTTGCTGCGTGCTGTGAAATGCCATAAAGTGGTTGTGTCGGGGCGATTCAATTATCACCTCATGTCTGCCCACACCGTTAATCGTTCTGCGGGCACCATTAAGCGCGATCGGTTCGCCAGAGAATGACAGCGCAGAAAACTTATTGCGCACTGTGCGGATGCGCCAGCCACCTTCCGCATCAGAGATTCTGAACTCTTCATCGGGAGCAATATATTCATTACCCTTACAGAATGGGCATGAATCAAGGTATTCTTGAATATCGGCCTTTGCTGCCGCGTCAGAAAAATTCATCGGTCTTCTGGAACGTTCGACCGCGATAATCACCCAGTCTCCGGTAATTGCATTGTAACGGATTTCCGACATTGTTTTCCCTCCATTCTCTCTCGATTTATCTCATTTCTGGTTTGTTGATCGATAAGGCATGACGACATAAGTCATCGTCAGTATGAGCAGCAAAGCTGGAACAGGCATTATTATCCCCTTCATTCTTTTTTTATCGATGCGGTGATAATTATGTTATCAGCAATTCGAAAAAACGTAAAACATCCTCAAACTGGTGCAGCATTAGCCCGAATTCAAACATTTAATACTGTGAAGTTTTTAAAAGTTCAACATTTGAAGCGTGTATTCAGGGGTGGCCCGAAAATTGACAATTACATTAAACAGGAGCGAATTGTGGTATTTTAGTTGCAGAGGATCTGGACTCTGACTTTAGGCAATTTTGCAAATGGAGTAGTTCAACATGGCGAAAAGCAAAGGGACGCGTTCTGAAGGCGAGACAAATTCAAAGCAGGCCAGGTCGCTGCCGGGCAAACCCAAAGACCAGCATGAAAAACTCTGGCAACTGATGGAAGGGTCATATCTCAAGAATGACGTTCAGTCGCTGCAACGGTCATTCGCCGATCACCTTGAGTATTCTCAGGCCAAGAACCGTTTTATTGCCACCAGTCATGATCTGTATCAGTGCATGGCCTATTCGATCCGCGACCGCCTGATGGAACGCTGGAACGACACCATGAATACCTATTACGAAGAAAACGTCAAACGCGTTTATTATCTGTCGCTCGAATACCTGATGGGCCGCACGCTTGGTAACAGCCTGGTGAACCTCGACATCACCGGCGCTGCCGGGAAAGCCCTTTCCGAACTTGGCTACAACCTTGAAGATTTGCAGGAACATGAACCGGATGCAGGATTGGGTAACGGCGGTCTTGGCAGACTGGCGGCCTGTTTTCTTGATTCGATGGCCTCATTGGCTCTACCGGCCGATGGTTACGGCATCAGATATGAGTATGGCATATTCGAACAAAAATTCGAAAACGGTTTTCAGGTCGAAAAGCCTGACCATTGGCTGCGATACGGCAACCCCTGGGAAATCGTCAGACCTGAATTCAGCTATAACGTGAATTTCGGCGGGCGTGTCGAAAAGACTACCGATGAAAAGGGTCGGCTGGTGTGCCACTGGGAGCCTTCAGAACGGGTTATTGCCGTTGCCTATGACACTCCGGTGCCCGGTTATCAGAACCGGACTGTCAATACGATGCGCCTGTGGTCGGCCCGCACACATGGCGAGTTTTCGCTGAAGCATTTCAACGAAGGCGACTACATGAGCGCTGTTGAAAACCAGATACTCGACGAAAACATCTCGAAAGTGCTCTACCCGGCTGATGAACGTCAGGCTGGCAAAGAACTGCGTCTGAAGCAGGAGTATTTCTTTGTCTCGGCAACTCTTAAAGACATCATGCGTCGTTATAAAATAAAGAACCCTGATCTACGCGAATTCGCCAGCAAGGTTGCAGTTCAGCTCAACGATACCCACCCGGCACTCGCCATACCTGAACTTATGCGCCTGCTGATCGACAAAAATGATTTCACCTGGGACGAAGCCTTCAAGGTTTGTCAGGCAACCTTCGGTTATACAAACCACACAATCCTGCCAGAAGCGCTTGAAAAATGGCCAGTGCATATGTTCGAAAAGCTTTTGCCACGCCATCTCGAGATTATCTTCGAAATTAATCGTCGTTTTCTTGAAGAAGTCCACGCCAGGTTTCCAGATGAGCCATGGCTTCTCGAGAAATTATCAATCATTGAAGAAGGCGGCACCAGGTCTGTGCGCATGGCACATCTGGCCATAATTGGCAGTCATTCGGTGAACGGGGTTGCCCAGTTGCACAGCGACATTCTAAAAGCGAGAACCTTCAGTGATTTTTACCGACTCTGGCCCGAACGGTTCAACAACAAAACCAACGGGGTTACCCCGCGCCGCTGGTTAAAGCTTTGCAACCCTTCTCTGGCAGAACTTATTGAGAGCAAGATCAGCGGAAGTTTCATGACTCACCTCTCGGAGCTGAAAAAGCTTGAGCCATTTGCCGAAGACGCGGGGTTCCGCAAGCAATTTCGCGCCGTAAAAGCTGCGAACAAAAAGCACCTGGCCGCCACCATACAAAAGTTAACAGGCATCGAAGTAAACCCTGATTCAATTTTTGACTGCCAGATCAAGCGACTGCATGAATACAAACGCCAGCTTCTCAATGTTTTTCATATCATCGCGCTTTATAACCGCATCAAAGAAGGAAAGGGCGGGCAGATGGTGCCGCGCACCTTTATCTTTGGGGCAAAAGCGGCGCCGGCCTACTGGATGGCCAAGCTGATTATCAAGCTCATCAATTCGGTTGCCGGGGTGGTCAACAATGACCCGGATGTAGGCAGCCTGCTCAAGGTGGTTTTTCTTGAAAACTACTCGGTTTCGCTGGCCCAGCAGATTGTTCCAGCCGCAGATGTTTCTGAACAGATTTCGACCGCCGGCATGGAAGCATCTGGAACAGGCTGTATGAAGCTTTCGTTGAATGGAGCACTGACGATCGGCACGCTTGATGGCGCCAACGTTGAAATAATGGAAGAAGTTGGCGAGGAAAACTTTTTTCTGTTCGGGCTGCGAACTGAAGAAGTGCAGAATCTGCGAGCGGCTGGTTACAGGCCTTACGACTATTATTCCGGCAATCGCGAACTGCAAAAAGTAATCGACATGGTCGCCGAAGGTTATTTCTGCCCCGAGCAGCATGATCTCTTTAAGCCAATCACCGATGCCCTGCTGGCAGGGGCCGATTATTTCATGGTAATTGCCGACTACGCTTCTTACGCCAGTTGCCAGAGCAGAATCGAAGAAACTTACCGCGATCATGAAAAGTGGAGCCGGATGGCCATTTTAAACGTTGCCCGCATGGGAAAATTCTCATCAGACCGCACCATTCAGCAGTATGCCGATGAAATATGGAAGGTTAAGCCGGTCGAGGTCAAACAGCGGAAAGAAGATATTTAATCTCAGTAACATCGGCAATTCAGCATTATCGCTGAGAATCGGTCAGAGAGAAACTGCGTCATTGATCTGGCGGCGCTGAACCGGGCTTTGCATGAACCTGAAATACCAGTGTCGTATCGCGGGCATTTGATTCTTATAGTCTTGCGACCTGCGAATCAAGCAGACACAGCCTTTCTGGCGAGTTATTGATAACTGGACAATTACAGCTCCCACTAATAAATCATAAACAGGCCCGGAGAGAAGACGGGATTGCTTTTTCGGAAGCTTGTGACGAACGAAGTGAGGAATCGCTGTAGAAAAAGCAACCCGGCTGATATGCCGGGCCGTCGAACAGACTCTATTTTGTTTTTGCAGGGTTCAATAATCATGCTGCCGGAACCGGCACAAAGATTGATGATTGCATTGAAAAAAAACAAATTGATTGAGGTTTTAATTTTTCGGTAATCTTGGTAGAATGACCACGGAAAACATTATCCTAAATCCGGCCCTGATGCATTACGTTAAAACAGACACAATCAGGCATCTTTCTGGAGGCTTTTAATGAAAAGTTTTTTCAAGACGATGGCGCTCGTTCTTTTGCTGGCGCTTTTTGCGGTTAGTCCTGGCTCAGGCCAGAGTCTCAGCGAATTATGGAAGAAAGTTGAAGAAGCCAAATCGCAGGGCTTGCCGCAAACGGCAATCGAACATCTGGTGCCGCTTTACGAATTAGCAATAAAGGAAGGCAACATGACTGACGCCGTTAAGGCACTATGTGAGAAGATCGTCCAGGAAGGAACAGTGCAGGGTAATCAACCCCAGGAAAAAATCGTCAGACTCGAAGCAGAAATTGAGAAAGCTGACGAAAGCATCAAGCCGCTGCTAAAAATTGTTCTGGCCAAATGGTATTGGCACTTTTATAACCGCAACAGTTATCGTTTTATAAACCGTTCGCGCACTGAAGGTCTCAGCGAAAAAGATTTCACCACCTGGGATCTCCCAAAACTTTTCGGGCACATCGGCAATCTTTATGAAAACGTGCTCAGCGAAGAGGCCAAACTTCGCAAAATCCCTATTTCAAGCCTTGAGGGTTTTTTAGAGCCTGGCAATCAGCCCAAAGAACTGCGTGCCACCCTCTTCGACTTCTTCGCCCATGAAGCACTCGATTTCTACATGGCCGATGCACAGAGCGCCGCAAAACCAGTTAGAGCCTTCGAAATAGAAGCTGATTCTCCGGCTCTTGGCGAGCGCGACGCCTTCACAAAATGGGAACCGGATACCATTGACAAAGACTCATGCAATCTGAGGGCGATAAAAATACTGCAACGCCTGATGAAAGCCGCTCAGGAATCAGATAATCGCGATGCCATGCTCGACAACGATCTGATCAGACTGGCATGGGTTCGCCGGGTTGCCGTGGGCGACAATATCAGTGAAAAATATATCAGCGAACTTGAAAAATTTGCCCAGGCGAACAAAGACCACCCCTACGCCGCCACCGCCATCGGTTACATTGCCCAGGAATATCTTAGCCTCAGTCAGATGGTCAAAGCCCTTGAATACGCTGAAAAGGGTATAAACAGCTGGCCGAACACCTATGGCGAAAGTATTTGCCGCAATGTAATGGGCACAGTGTTAACCCGTGAAATCACTATTGAAACCGAACGGGTAATGCTTCCAGAAGCCTCAAAAGTCAAAGTTTCTTTCAGAAACCTTGAAAAGGTTTATTTCAGGCTGATTGAGCGCAGCACTGAAGATCTCTATGACGAGAAGAATTATTCACCAGACAACATCAACTGGGATAATTACGAAAAAATTCTCGGGCGACCAGTTGTTCACAACTGGGATGCCAACCTGGACCCGGGGAAAGAATACGCCCGCTGCGAAACCTTTGTTGATCTGCCTCAGCTGAAACCGGGGCTTTATTATCTTGCCGCCAGCGTTCGCGAAGATTTCGCCCAGACGAATAACTGCCTGCAGGTAGCCCCGGTCATAGTGGGCAAACTCGGCATGGCAGTTCGCAAACGGGCCGCCAAAACTGAAGTTTTCATTGTCAACAATGTTTCGGGCGAACCCATGGAAGCAGTGCGCGTCAAAGGCTTCACTCACGAATATCGCAAGGGCTGGCGTCAGGCTTTGACTGCCAGCACCGACAAAAACGGTATCGCTTCATTTGAACCGCAGAGCAACAGCGGCTTTTTCATTGCCGAACACAAAGGGCACACTGTTTATCGCACCGCCGACTTCTACGCCTATGGCAACGAGGGCTACAACAGCGGGCATACCGTGTATTTCTTCACTGATCGCGCCATTTACCGACCCGGGCAGACCATTTTCGTCAAGGGCATTGCCGCGTCGTTTGACACCCGCACTAACGAATACAAAACCATTAATAACAGCCAGGTAAGCATCATTTTCAATGATCCAAACGGCCAGGAAGTTAAGAAAGAAAACCTGAAAACCAACGAATTCGGTTCTTTTTCGACCACTTTTATCGCGCCAGCTGATCGGTTGACCGGCTCATACGCCATTCACTGCCCATCTCATGGTGGGGCGACGCAGATTCAGATCGAAGAATATAAACGCCCCAAATTCAAAGTCGAAATCGATACCCCGACCCAGAGTTTTCAGCTCGATCAGCTCGTGCAACTGACGGGCAAGGCACTGGCTTACACCGGCGCTAAAATCGATAATGCTCAGGTAAAATACCGTGTGGTTCGCGAAGTCCGTTTCCCGCCATGGTGCTGGTGGTATTTTGATGTCGGCACTTCACAGGAAATCGCACACGGCACCACCACTACCGATACCAAGGGTGAATTTTCGATCAAGTTCACCGCCAAGCCTGATCGAACTGTGCCTCGCGAAAATGAACCTGTGTTTGACTACACAGTCAGCGCTGATGTTGTTGATGGAACTGGCGAAACCCGTTCTGGAAGCCAGATCGTCCGCGTCGGCTACACTGCCATGGCCCTCGGGCTTGCGGCTCCTGATGTAACCGAGTCCGACAAGGCCTTCACCGTCAACCTTAATACCACAACCCTTGACGGAAAGGGCATTGCCGGGGCAGGCAGTTTTCTGGTTTATTCGCTTAAACAGCCTGAGCGGGCCCATCGCAAAAATTACTTTTCGGGTGCCCTGGCTGCAAAAACTGATAAATCTGAAATCAGAACCTGGGAAGAAGACAAAGTTGTCTTTGAAAAAACCTTCAACACCTCTATTGAGGGAGTTTTTAATTGTGAAGTCAAGCTGCCTGAAGGCGCTTATCGCATTAAAGCCCAGACCCGTGACCGCTACAATACAGAAGTCAAAGCGGTCAGTAACCTGATAGTGACTGATTATCAGAGTGACAAGTTTCCGATAAAAATTCCGTTCTTTTTCAAAGTAACCAGCGGCAATCTTCAGCCTGGCGATACTTTTGCCGCCTTCTGGGCGACGGGTTACGGCAAAGGCCCGGCCTACATCGAAATTGAACATCGCCAGAAAATCATTCAGGCCTTCTGGACTGACGTGAATGCCGGCAAGGTTCAGATCAGTCTTCCAATCACCGATGAACATCGTGGCGGTTTTAACGTCAGGGTCATGCAGATCAAAGAAAACCGTGAGTATTTTCAGGTCCAGTACATACCGGTTAACTGGTCAAATAAGCAACTCAAGCTTAAATTCGCGCACATGACCTCAAAAATGCAGCCGGCCCAGAAAGACACCTGGAAAGTCGAAATTACCGGTCAGGAAGCTGAAAAGGGCGCCATAGAAATGGTAGCCGCCATGTATGACGCCAGTCTCGACGCTTTTGCAGCCCAGAACTGGCCATCCGGGTTTCCGGTGTTTTATTCAGACGCCAACTATGTGAATGTCAGTTTCGCAAATCAATTGTCTGGTCTCTATGTCTGGGTGAACGATTTGAATCACTACCCGGGCATAAGCCATCGCTCCTATCCTCAGTTGCCGAGCAACATTCAGCAAGATTTCTTCGGCTACTTCATGGGGCATCGCTCGAAAGGCATGCGCTTGTCAGCAATGGCTGTGCCTTCTCCGGCTCCATCCATGGCGCCGGGCGGAGCACTTGAAGAAGCCGAAGGCATGAGCATGGCAAAAAGCGTTCAGTTTGATAACTCCGCCGACAGTGAAAGGGGAGCGCTCGCTCCATCATCTGTCGGCTCTGAAAGAAAAAGCAAAGAAGAGACTGGCGGCGGAGCGGGGGTCGGCGCTGGCAAATCAGGCAAAGAGCCTGCTGTCGATCTCGACAAAGTATCTGCCCGCGCTAATCTGAATGAGACTGCTTTCTTTTACCCACATCTGACCACTGATGAAAATGGCGTGGTTTCAATTGAATTCACCATGCCTGAAGCGCTCACTACCTGGAAATTTCTCGGTTTCGCACATGGCAACAAGCTGGCTGCCGGTGGGCTCACCGGTGAAACCGTCACCCAGAAAGATCTGATGGTGCAGCCCAACCCGCCAAGATTTCTGCGTGAGGGCGACAAGCTCAGATTCACAGCTAAAGTCACCAACATGTCTGCTGAAGAACAAAAGGGCAAGTTGCGTCTCAGCATGCTCGATACGATCACTGATGCTAACCGCAATGGCGAATTCAAACTCGATAAAGACACTCTTGAATTCGCGGTGCCTGCGGGTGAGTCGCGCTCATTCGCCTGGGAACTAAATGTTCCGGAAACCCCTGGAATCGTTAAATACAAAGTTGTCGGGGCGACCGAGGCATTATCTGATGGCGAAGAAGGCATGGTTTCGATTCTTTCACGGCGCATATTTGTCACTGAGTCTCTGCCGCTGCCAATCAGAGGGGCAGAAACAAAGAAGTTCAGCTTCAAAAAACTGCTTGAATCAAAACAGTCTGACACCCTTAAGCATGAAGGGTTGACTGTTGAGGTTACCTCTAACCCTGCCTGGTATGCCGTTCAGGCTCTGCCGTATCTTATGGAATTTCCACATGAATGCTCTGAGCAGGTATTTAACCGCATTTATGCGAACTACCTGGCATCATTTATCGCTAATTCCGACCCGAAAATCAAAAAAGTTTTCGAAACATGGAAAGCTGATGAAGCAAGCGGTGGCAAGGCCCTCTACTCGAATCTCGAGAAAAATGAGCATCTAAAATCGGTAACTTTGCTTGAAACGCCATGGGTTCTCGACGCGAAGAGCGAAAACGAACAGAAACATAAAATCGGCGTTCTCTTCGATACGAACCGCCTCGACCATGAAATGGCCGCAGCGATGAAAAAATTAGGCGAAATGCAGCTTTCCGATGGCGGTTTCCCGTGGTTCCCCGGCGGTTACCCGAATTCGTTCATAACACTCTATATTATGAGCGGTTTTGGTCGCATGCGTCATCTCGGTGTCGATATTGATGTCAAAATGGCCCTGCGCTCTCTTGAATACCTTGACGCCTGGATCGACCGTGAATACCGCGAAATAATCAAACACCCCGGCTATGAAAAGCGAACCAATATCAACTCTACTTACGCTCTGTTCCTTTACGGCCGCAGCTTCTTCCTGAAAGAGAAACCGATCCCCGAAGCAAGCAAAGCCGCGATCGAATTTTTCTTGAACGAAGCACGCAACAAGTGGCTTGACGTAGGCTCAAGACTGGCCCAGGGCCATCTGGCGCTGGCGTTGCAACGATTCGGCGATCAGGAAATACCGGCCGCCATTGTTAAAAGTGTCAAGGAACGCAGCGTCACTGACGAAGAACTTGGCCGATTCTGGCGCGAAAATGAGATTTCGTTCTGGTGGTATCGAGCTGAAATCGAAACCCAGGCTGTTATGATCGAGCTTTTCACCGAAGTAGCCAAAGACAATGCCGTGGTTGAAGAATGCAAAATCTGGCTCCTGAAGCAAAAGCAGACGCAGAACTGGAAAACGACCAAAGCCACTGCCGATGCCGTCTATGCGCTGTTGCTGCGCGGTGCCAATTTGCTGGCATCAGACAAACTGGTCAAGGTATTGCTCGGCGGCAACGAAGTCAAGCCCGAAAAAGTTGAAGCAGGAACCGGCTATTATCAGA
>DAOPYA010000134.1:0-11295 GCA_035352635.1 Candidatus Rifleibacterium sp. | reverse complement strand
CATATAAACTCGCTGTTTCTTGCACTAGGGCTGAGTGGACCCCCCCTCTGTCTATTTCAGTTAAAGCTTTGCGGTAAATAAACTTGGCTTTGCCGACCTGCAGCTTTGTTGCGAGCTCCTGTGCACATTTTTTTATAAGCTCTTCAATATCAAATTCTACACGAAAGGTGGTTTTGTATTTTATTCGATTCCAGAGCTCTTTGAATTCAGGGCTTAGATAGACTGCTTTGTTGAGACTCACCTTTCTTTTTTCATCTTTGTTTTTTATGTTCAGGTTGCCAGAAACCTTTTTTAATACAGAAACGATCGAAGCAGTGTGCGCAATAAAAGCTTCTGGAATCGATAGATTGCCGTTTTTCAATGCAGTTTTCAAGGAGTCCTGCACCTTGCCGCGTTCATCGATGTAGCCTTGCTGTTCAAGATGCTCCCAAATTTTTTTTGAAGCTTCGACACCGAGATATTCATTGTTAAAATCATCGACCGGAACAACAATGTTTGCAAAAAGATGCCCTTCAACAATGCCAAATTTTATGCCTTCTTCTTCCTCAATTTCTTTCTGCAGCTGTGCTGCAAACTGTTCATAAGACTCATTTGCCATGACAGTAAGAGTATTCACTTCAAAGCCATGAACTCTTTCGCCCTGTTGATTGACCGCAATTCTCAGACCACGACCGATTTCCTGGCGTTTTTTCAGTGTTGAGCCAGTTTCATTCAGGGTGCAGATCTGAAAAACGTTCGGGTTGTCCCAGCCTTCTCTTAGGGCAGAATGAGAAAAAATAAACTTTAGTTTCGAATCAAAGCTGAGAAGCTTTTCTTTCTCTTTCATGATCAGATTGTAAGCGCTTTCGTCGGCGGCAGTGTTGCCCGATGCGTCTTTGAGCATATCTTCGCCAGAGGAATCCTTTTTTTTGTCTATTGCGAAATAGCCGTTATGAACACCATGGGCAGCTGTTTCAAGATCTATTTTTTCAAAGAGGCTTCTATACTTTGGTTTTTTAATTGCCAGGCTGTATTCTTCTTCGAACATCAAAGCGTATTTGCCTTTTTGCGGGTCGCCTTTTGCATCATACCAGCGATAATTCGCCACCTTGTCGATAAAAAACAGGCTCAAGACTTTTATGCCATGTTTATTCAAGCGCATTTCCTTGTCGAGGTGTTCTTCAATGGTCTTACGAATCTGCAGGCGCTTGTATTGGTCTGGATCAACATCGCCAGTGGCCTGGCCAATTTTCAGAATTTCTTCTTTGCTGGTAAAGTCTATGTATTCATTATCTTTTTCGCAGAATATTTCGTTGATAATATAGCCATCATAAATATCTCGACCGCCACTTTTATCAAGCAGGTCGTCGCCGCCTTTTACAACGATTTCTTTTCTTTCTATCGAACCGTTGGCGAGCCGACAATCAATTTCAATTTTTGCGGTAATCGGGCTTTTTTTATTATTAACGCTTATGAGCTTGATATAAGCACGGTTGAAACTGTCTTTGACTTCGATGCCTGCAACTTCGATCTGTTTAACCAGTTTTTGCTCGTATGCATCTACTGAATCAAGCTTATAAAGCATGTGGTGCTTGTCTACGTGTGTGGCAGAATACCGTAGTGTGCACAATGGTTTCAAAGAATCGATAGCTTCTTTGCTTTTCGAGGTTGTATCTACGCTTTGAGGCTCATCGATAATGACGATCGGCCTTGTATCCTGAATGAATTCTATTGGTCGGGTGCCGCTCATCTTGTCGTGGGCGCGGTGAATGATATTGGCTTTGTTTTCCTTTTCGGGGTCTGTAAAACTTTTTCTGAAAGCATCGATGTTGATTACCATTATCTGGATATCGGGGCTTGTGGCAAAGTTTCTGACTTCAGACAGATCGCTCGAATCGTAGACAAAAAAATCAAAACAGACGTTTTCGTATATTTGTTTAAAATGCTCGGCGGTTATCTGCAGGGATTTATGAACGCCTTCTTTAATTGCAACTGAAGGAACCACGATGATAAATTTGGTGAAGCCATACAGGCGGTTGAGCTCAAAAATCGAGCGCAGATACACGTAGGTCTTACCGGTTCCGGTTTCCATTTCAACGGTAAAATTCAGTCTGCCAAGCTTTTCAGAAGGCGGCAGACCGTTTTTCAGCTGAATATTGCGGATATTTTTCAAGATATCTTCTTCTAAAAGTTTGAGGCGATTGCCGATGCCAAGGTTGTTTTCCATTCCGAGAAGGGTTCTATCTGCGGTCATTTGAAGAGGAGCAACAGTAAAATTGGTCTGGCAGATTTCCTGGCCTTCAAAAATACCGGTAATTGATTCAATAGCCCTTTTCTGGTATTCGAGGTTCGGGTCAAACTGTATTTTCATTTTTTTCCCTCTGCATCATTCTTTTGCAGCTGCTGCGCAAGCATATCAAGCTGTCTGATATAATCTTCCTCGCCTGCTTTTTCAAGAGATTCCCGCCGCGAAACCTCAAAAATTTCGTATTCATTTCTGGCATGATCGTCAGCTTCCTTTTTGCTGACAGAACCGGAATTCGGCAGAACATCACGGTCATTGAACCTGAGAAAATCATCGAGCTTTGTTTCCCAGTCTTTTAAGAAAACCTGTTTTCGGCGTTTGGCCTGATCTTCAGCGAAATCAAGCCACATGCTGACAATGCGGTTCAAACCTTCAATTTCGTCTTCATTTAAATAATTCTTGGCGGTGGTAATATCGGTTTTTCTGACAGAATCGCTTTTCCAGGAGGTCAAACCCATATTGGGCAGCAGGTGGTTGGCTCTTCGCTTTATTATTTCTGCTGCAGTCAAGCCAGTTGCGGCATAATGCAATTTGTTTTGAATTATGCTGAAAAATTTGGCTGTTTCAGTCAGTCCCGGGTCGTAATCAGCAGCCAGTTTGAATATTTCTCTGACACGAAGATACATTCGTCTTTCACTGGCTCTGATGTCCCTTATTCGCGCCAACATCTCATCGAAATAATCGGGGACTTCGCTATTATTGACCGGCGGGTTTTTCAACCGCTCATCATCCATTACAAAACCTTTGATGATGTATTCTTTAAGTTTCGCCGTGGCCCAGATGCGAAACCTGGTGGCAATAAGACTCTTTACTCTGTAGCCGACGGAAATTATGGCATCAAGGTTATAGAAGGTTATCTTCCGGCGAACCGCACGGTTTCCCTCATGTCGAACTACCGAGAAATCCTCGGTAGTTGAAACCAGCTCCAATTCTTCTTCTTCGTAAATGTTTTTCAGATGTTGTGAAATATTATCGGCTGAGCAGTTAAAAAGCTGCGCCATATCAGCTTGAGTAAGCCACAAGGTTCCGTTTACCAGTCGAACATCTATTTTTACCTGGCCATTATCGGTCTGGTAAATGATAACTTCGCCGCCACCGGGGTTGGTGTCAACTGTCTGTATTGCTTTGCCCCTGCCACTTCTCATTTTACAGGCTCCTGATGTGTTGAATGTCTGCCTGTTTAAGTATCTGCACGACGTTTGTTTTGGCAACATCGTCTTTAAAGCCGCTGTCTCTGAGGATTACCCTGACAACTTCAGGGGCAAGTTCTTTGTACAACTTAACAATTTCATCAGCCAGGGCCGGCGTAATTTCGTTGCCCAGGCACACCAGCAATGCGCCCATACCGATGTCAAAAACTTTCTGGCCAGCCAGCATGTGTTCTTTTATTGGCAGAGTAAGATCTAAACCGTATTTCAGCAATATTTCATAAAGAACATCGCTTTCGCTTCTATCTGCCTTGATGTTGTCAATATAGCTTTCAAGCGTTTTTTCATCGAGATTCTGATCCGCTTCCCAGGGTTTAATATTTGTCGAATCGAGCTTGAATACCTTGAACCCCAGATCGCCTTCATAGTCAGGATTTTTTTCTTTTATCTTTTTTGCTGCCCTGCGAATGCGTTCTTTACCTATTTCAGCGATTGTTTTATAGCCTGCTTTGTATGCCTCAGCTTCTTGATTAACTACTTCAGGAAGCTGAATTGAAATGAATTTTCGCATTGCTCCGGGCCTTTGGTTTGCTTGAAAAGTCGCTACGGCAGATGTTGATGAGCCAGCAAAAAAATCCAAAATAATATCTTTCTCGCCGCTGCCAGCCAAGATCATTTGATAAATTAGCCCTACGGGCTTAGGATTTTCGAAAACAGATAAGTTGCCAAAAATGTCTGCCATTTCACTTGAACCTTGTGTGTTAAATGGCACAAAGTCCCATAATGTAGTCCATGTTATGCCTGCTTTAACTTCGGAGAGGAAGCGTTTTAATTTTGGCCTTCCGTCGTCATTTGCTCCAAAATAGATTTCATCATTTTTTATAAGTTCGTCAATTTTTTCTTTGTTAAATCTCCAATTGCCGTTTGAGGAAGGATAATGCTCCTTTCCAGTTCTCGGATTAACAATTGGAAAATATAGGGATTTAACGAATCGTCCACCTTTAACATTTGCCATAAGGTCTCCAGAGGCCCACGGACCTTTTGGATGATTATCTGGATTGGTATAGCGTTCGGTTTGTTCTTCTGTTCTTTCTTTAAGATTTAGAGCTTTTTCAGAACTAGTTTTAGAATATAGGACAATATAATCGTGTTGTGCACCAATTTTTTTATCATTCGGGGGAGTGCTTCGCTTTTTCCAGATAATATTTGCAACAAAGTTCTCTTCTCCAAAGATTTCATCGCAAAGCTTGCGAAGATTAAAAACTTCATTATCGTCAATGCTAATAAAAATAACCCCATCATCACGTAGAAGATTTCTTGCTACTTTTAAGCGTGGATACATCATATTCAGCCAATCGGTGTGGTATCTGCCGCTGGTTTCTGGATTATTGGAGATATTTTTGCCTTCGCTGTCGAGCTGGCCGGTGATTTGTTTGTAATTTTTGATGTTGTCTCTGAAATCATCTTTGTAAACGAAGTCTTTGCCGGTGTTATAGGGCGGGTCGATATATATCATCTTGATTTTCTTATAATAGCTTTTTTGTAAAAGCTTCAAGACTTCGAGGTTATCGCCTTCAATAAAGATATTTTTTGTTGTGTCCCAATCTACTGACTCTTCGGGACAGGGGCGCAAAGTACCGGTGCTGGGTGTTTGTGCCAGCAATTTTGCCTTGCTTTTGCCGTTCCAGGTAAAGCTGTAACGTTCATCTCGCCCATCGATAAACTCGCCCAAAACTTCTTTGAGAGCGTCAAAATCAATTTTGCCATCGGTGACTATATCTGGAAAAAGCTCTTTGAGTCTGGCAATGTTTTCGGTGACTACATCGAGTGATTTACCATTTAAACTGTTCATTGTTTATTCCTCCAGATTAGAGACTGCAGGCTAATTGCCTGAGTTCGTGTTCGAGCTTTTTGATTTGTGTGTTAAGTTCAACCTGTCGGCTGAATGCAGATTTTTTAAGTTCATGCCTGTATTCTGAAATTCTTATCTCAATATCACGGCAACGGGCAAGGTTTTTTTGCCTTTCTTCGCCGTTCAGAATTTTGAATGTGCCTGTAATTTCAGCGCAATTATAACTGACAAACCTGTCTAACCACGAATCATAAAGGGTTTTAAAGTTTAACAGAGACTGCTCGCGCCAGGCCAGAGCATCGACAAAATCGCTTTCATAATCTTTCAGGCAGCTCAAATCAAGCCATGCCGTCGTTAAAATACTTTCGGAAACAAAAGCCCCTTTTTCTGCCAGGCTGAAGCGTTTGGGCGCAATGCTCAGAGCGAAGTTTTCGGTATCAAACCAGAATATCAGCAACAATGGGTAAGGGATGACGCGATGGACAATTTCGGCAATACGTTTATGATTTTTGGGCGCCGAGAGCTCTGTTGCAATAACCGCAATTTCAAGATATTCACGCTCGCCGTCAGAATATGGCAGAACGCCGCTGGTTGAGGGCTTTAAGGTAAACTCCCAGGAAAAGTTTTTAACATTGTCTTTAAGCAGTTTTTTGTCGTTGCCTGAAATACTGTCATTATCAAGAAACTGCTTTTTGGGTATACGCGCCCCCAGAAACGCAGATTCAGGAAAGGCTATTTTTGCTGACAGGTAATCTGTGGCTTTATTCACTTGTTGTCTCTTTGTTTAAAAGAATCAGATAGCTTATTACCTCAAAGTCTTCTATGCCTTTAAAACTGTTTTTGCTTATCACAGTGCCGCCTGGCTGAAAAAGGCTGGCTACACCACGTTCTTCGGCAGCCCCTGTTAATGCTCGAATTGCCGCTGCAAGCAGGTCGCGATAATGCACCATATCAGAACCACTGCCAGTGTTCGCAGCAAATTTCCGCATTGCATTTTCGTGTACCCTTTTGCCATGAATGCTCATTTTCTTGAGGATATCGAGAATTTTTTTTGCCTGGGTGAATTGCAGTGCAACTGAACAGTCATCAGAAACATAGACCAGATAATAGGGCGAAAGAGCGTAGGTTGTGTCTGACAAACTTTGTGAGCCTTCATTTTTTAAGCAGAAGATAACGCCAGGCTTCAGGTCTTCGCCCCAGGAATCGTCAAGCTCTACAACGGAGAACGAGCCTATTGGCAGCAGTTGCAGATACTCGCCATGTTCCTGGCGAAAATCGCTCAGGTCCATGCGAAAATCATTCAAGGTCAAATCGGTAATTGAAATGCCGCCTTCAACGTCTTCAATATCTATTACTTCGCTTTGTAGCTTTTCGAGCTGTTTGCGACGGTATTCAAGATCATTCATTTTGCCTGCATCAGAAAATTCGATGACATTTTCTTCGCCGGTTGCTGATATATCGAGAAGAACCATTCTGCCCGAAACTCTGGATTCAAGATTAATGTATTCATCGAGCTCCATATTCGGCCAGAAATTGACGAGTTGAATTTTTTCATTCTTTGAGCCCAGGCGGTCTATTCGGCCAAACCTCTGAATTATTCTGACTGGATTCCAGTGAATATCGTAATTAATGAGATAATCACAATCCTGCAGGTTCTGGCCTTCAGAAATACAATCGGTTGCAATTAAGAGGTCAATCTGAGCAGTCAGCTCTGAATCAACTTTATCGCGCTCTTTCGAGATAGGCGAAAACGAAGTGATGATCGAAGCCAGATCTTTTCTGATTCCTGGCATTTCGGTTTTATAATCGCCGCTGCCGGTTACCAGGGCAGAATAAATATCAAGCTTCTGCATTGCCCATTTAGCGAGGTTCTCATACAAATATTTGGCTGTATCAGCAAATGCAGTAAAAACAATGATTTTTTTATTGCCCTTATTGATTGGGTTTTTGACTTTCTGACTGATTATTTCTTTAAGCTTTCTAAGCTTTTCATCCTGTGAGACTTTAACTGCCTGAGCTTCGCTGATGAGATTTTCAAGTATAAGACGATCCTCTGCAAGCTCTTGCTTCCAGCGGATTGTATCCATATCCTGTATAAGAACTTTAACCTTTTTGCCAACCACGAATGGCGAAAATTCTTCGTCTTCGGTTTCAATCTCTTCGATATCGAATTCTTCAATATCTTCTTTCAGATTATGTTCTTCAATTTTTTTCAGCAGGCTATTTACCTCGCCAAGAAGCTTTTGCAGGGTCATTGCAAATGAATTGATAGAACTTTCCATTCTTTTGAAGAGGTTTACCCTCATAAGATGGATTAGACTCTGCTCGCGATCGACCTGCTTGAAGACAGAACCGCCAGCAACTTCCCGGTCATACTTGCGGCTGTATTCTTCGGCCTTCTGCGGTAGAACATATTTAAGTGGCGCATAAGCACTAAGATTAAGCAGCCTGATATCTCTGTTAATCTGTTTAAGTGGCGGAAACGCACCATGAGTATCGATGTCGGTTTTTACATTGATTGGCTTCAATCTCTCCGGGAATTTGCCAATTTCAGAAATATCATAATATTTTTCGATATGTTTTCTGGATCTGGCAATTGTTAAGAGATCGAGCAGCTTGAAGTAGTCAAAATTAAGTGTTTCGAGCAGGGTGTCAGTCGTTCTATTTTTTTCATCAAGTTTAAGCCAGGCGTTAAACTTTGCCTGCGCCATTTTAAGAGTCTGCTCAATGCTCACAATACCGCTGGCTTTCAGCGCTTCATCTTTTCCTTCGACAATGAATGAAACCTGGTTTTTAAGGTCATTCATTCTGTTGTTTACTGGTGTTGCAGAGAGCATTAAGACTTTGGTTTTGACGCCTTTTCTGATGATGTCGTTCATTAACCTCGAATATCTTGTCTGCATGAAACCTTTTCGGGCAGGGTTATTGCGAAAATTATGAGATTCGTCTATTACGACAAGGTCATAGTTTTCCCAGTTGACTGTTTCGAGATTAATCTCACCAGAAAACCCTTTTAAACGGCTGAGGTCGCTATGGTTAAGAACATCGAAGTTAAATCTGTCTTTGACCATAATGTTGCGCTTATCGTTAATGGTGTAGATTACCCAGTTTTCTCTGAGTTTTTTGGGGCATAGAACCAGAACCCGGTCGTTGCGCAATTCGTAATATTTTATAATTGCAAGTGCTTCGAACGTTTTGCCCAGACCGACGCTGTCGGCAATTATACAGCCATTATACTTTTCAATTTTATCAATGGCACCCAGAACCCCGTCGCGCTGGAATTTATAAAGTTTTTGCCAGACCTGTGTGCTTTTTATGCCAGTCTGGGTCTTGATTATTTTTTCTTCATCGAGGTCGCTGATAAAATCCTTGAAGATATTGAAAAGCGTGAAAAAGTAGATGAGCTGGGGAGCCTTGTCTTCAAACATCAGAGAAAGAGCTTTATGCAGATAGTCGTGATATTCTCTTTTGTTTTTGCCTGCAGCCCAGAGCTCTTCAAACCACCTTAACAGCGCCCTGGTCTCTTCAGTGTTGTTAAAACAGGTGTTCATGTGATGAGCATCGGAAGGAATTGTGCCAAGGCCATCGGTAGTAAAAGTTGAACTGCCAACCACGGCAATATTGCGATCATTCTGATCGCTCAAGTGAATCAGGTTCTGGTGTACTGAAGATGATAAGCTGCGAATCTCACACTTCGCCTTCAACCAGTCTGCGCACTCTCTGGCGATTCTGGCTACGTTGAGCTGATTTCTCAAGGTTCGGTCCAGCTGGCTACCGTTAATGCCTGCAATGAAGCTGTCTTCACCTTTGTGAGCAGGTATTATCAGCCTGAATTCTTCAATCTTTGCCAGCTCTCTTTTAAGCTCATTGAATGCAAAGATGGAAAACATGCTTGAAACCGCAGATAATTTAATCCCGGGCAGCAGACTTTTTTTCAAAACGTCCACGACTTTTCCCAGGCTTTTATTGTCAATAATGCTTACAGGCTGCTTCATTGCATTTACCTCAAATCTTTCCCGCATTTTTACAGGCTTTGGTAATAGTGTTGTATTTTTTGTGCCATCAACTTTCTTCTGGCTTCAAGAAAATCGTTGTAGTGCTCAATGGTCAGTTCGTGAATATTGGCTGGTATACAATTAATCTCAAGATTTTTTTCAAAGTCTTCAAGGCTGTCTATCCCGCCATATCTAAGCTCACCGGTTTGGCATTGCCGACGTAATTGCCCAATATATTCTGCCGGTGACTTTTTGCCTACTTTGATATTAATTTCCTGTTGAACATAAACGTAATTTGCAACCTGGTTATAGTGGCTTCTATTTAGGCCATGTTCTTTTAAATACTGCTTTGGGAAAATATGATGAATATCGCCTCGGTGTTCGATCATTTCTTTAACTGTTATATCGCGGGATAAAAAGCCCTTGTCATTTAATTTTGCCTGAGCCGCCCAAAAAGTATTTAATACTGGCGTGTTGCTTACCGCCGCGACAAGCTTTTGCTGTAGTCCGGTGGCCCAAAAATCGTCACTTAAGCTCGCTGATTCGATATCATTGAGAGATTTTTCGATACCGTATTCTTCGATGCTTTTGATGTCGCTGTCGAACTGAGATTCTGACGCGCCTGAATAGCGGCCCAGAAGCATGCTCATGACGAACCAGCGGCGCACGAATCTTTCTAGCTTTGCATCTTCCAGATTTATCTCTTTGAGGTGTAAAAAGAGCATATATGCGAAGTTAAGCGAGTTTTGTGAACGAATCAGCTTGGAATCAACAAAGCCGGCTGACTTAATAATCATGACGAAGCGCTTAAAAAGGGTTTCGTTCATGAATGTGAGAACGGCCTCGCGAAGACTTGCAAAAGATTGCTCAGCTATAGCAGCTTCAAAAGTTCGCGTTTCAAAATTCCTTCCAGACAAAAGGCTTACCAGATCACTCAATTTTCCGCGTTTAAACTTGTAACTGAATGCTACACGCAACATGTCGTTGTAATCAGGATCATAAAGATCGTCGTTTTCATTTTTCAGCCACTTCATTCTGGAAAAGAATTCGGTTTTGACAAAGTCCTTGTCTTTTTCGGTGATGTGGGTGTAAAACTCAGGTCTCACAGCCAGATGGCAAAAGTAATCGATTGCTTTTCTCAACAGGCTCCCCTCATAGGTGTCATTTGCAGCAATCTTTGACATGGCAAAATCAGCCTGACTGAGGACCACGCCTTTTGAGTTTATGCGTATAAAAATTTCGGTTACAGTTTCGATATCAAGATCGTGATTAAGCTCAATCATACCTATCGGGCGCTGAACAATTGAACGCAGGCGCTGAACATTTCGCTCAAGCAATTTTTCATCAGCCTCGGGGTTCTTGCCTTTATAATCCTGAATAAATGTCAGTGTTGAAAAGTCCGGGGTGATGAATTCTGAAATATCCTGTATCCAGGTTTTGTCTTTTTCTATAGCGGAATTGAGGACTTCAAACTTCTCTGTAACAGGGTTGAAGGCAATTTTAATCACAATTTTGTCGTATGATTCATCCAGAAGAGATTGCCCCAACAATGCTGTTGTAAGAGCTGAAATTCTTTGCTGGCCGTCAATCAGAATCTTTTTGCCTCTTGCAACAGAACCATCTTTGAGTTTAACAGACGGATTCTGCCAAGAGATAATGTAACCTACCGGATAACCTTGATAGAGGCTGTCCATAAGGTCACGAACTTTCGTGCTGTTCCAGACAAATGGCCGCTGTATTTCGGGTATGGCTATTTCGCCGGATTTAACCCAGTTAATAATGTTTTCTACGGTGTATTGATTGACGTAATATTTCTGCATCCGATTTGTATTCCCCGTTTTTTCTCTCATATATATTCCGGCTGTTAAAAAAACGAACAGCCGCAAGCTAATAAATACTAAATCAGCCTGCTCAATCAGGCAATTTATTTAGCAAAAAACCTTTTCAAATGTCACAGTATGACAGGAGTTTACTGGTTGATGATATAAAAACAGGGAGCTTTTAGCTCCCTGTCTA
>DAOPYA010000133.1:0-11331 GCA_035352635.1 Candidatus Rifleibacterium sp. | reverse complement strand
GGCCGGGTTGATGGCCGCCCTGATGCTCGCCGAATCGGGCGCCAGGCCGTTGCTCATCGAACGTGGCAACCGCGCCGAAGACCGTCGCGAGGTCGTCGATGCCTTCTGGCGCACCGGGCACTTTAAAGCCGAAGACAACGTGTTATTCGGTGAAGGCGGCGCCGGGCTTTTTTCTGACGGCAAGCTCACGGCCCGCAGCAAAGACCGCCCCCGTATCCGCAGATTTTTTCAAACATTGGTCGATTGCGGCGCCCACCCCGAAATTCTTGTCGATGCCGAACCCCATCTCGGCAGTGACCTGCTGCTCAAAATCGTACCGGCAATCAGGCAACGCATTCTGGCCGCAGGCGGCCACATCAACTATAATACCGCCATGACCGATATCCTGACCAACAACGGCAAGGTGACCGGCATTGTCGCCGGGGGCAAAGAAATCAAAACCAGCCACCTGGTGCTGGCAACCGGCCATAGCGCCCGTGATGTCTACCACCTGCTCGGTGAACGCCAGGCCAGCCTGCAGGCCAAGCCCTTCGCCATCGGCATACGCCTTGAGGTGCCACAAAAGCAGATCAACAAAGCACAATACGGCAAATTCGCCGGGCATACACGTCTCAAGGCCGCCAGTTTCAAGCTGACCAGGCGCCCCGAAGGCAACGCCCGGGCCTGCTACAGTTTTTGCATGTGCCCCGGTGGTCTGGTAATCTGCTGCGCCTCTGACCACGACTCTCTCACCACCAACGGCATGAGCTATTCGCAGCGCGGCAGCATCTGGGCGAACGCCGCCTTTATAGTGCCCGTAGAACCGCACGACTTCGCCGGTTATAATGGCCCCGAGACCCACCCTGAACTCGCCGGGCTGAACATGCAGCTGGCCATCGAAAAAGCAGCCTTCAAAGCTGGTGGCAGCGACTTTTGCGTGCCAGCCCTCATGCTGCCAGACTTTTTAACCGGTCAGGTCTCGGCAACCCTGCCCGCCGACCGTTCGTGCGCACGCTCACAACCCGCGTCATTCGATACCATTCTTCCTGATTATGTACTGACCACCCTGCGGGCCGCCATGCCAGGCATGCTGCGCGAACTCAACGGCGTCAATCCTGCCACCGCAATTGTTTACGCCGCCGAAACCCGAAGTTCCAGCCCGGTCAGAATGGTTCGCAACGATAACGGCGAATCACCGGCTCTCTCAGGGCTGTTCCCGGCGGGTGAAGGCGCAGGTTACGCCGGCGGTATCGTCAGTTCAGCAGTCGATGGCCTTAAGGTCGCCGAACAGGTAATCGAATCGCTGAAAAAATAAAACCAGCACTCTCGCAACGCTAATGTACAGGCTTCGTTCAGGTCACCCCACAGCATTACTGAAAATTATATTCAAAGAAGTTTTTAACCACGGGAGTGAGGTCAAATGAGCTAAAAAAAAGGGCCCCTGGTCAAAAAGCCAGGGGCAAAGTGAGAGGATCTTTTGAGAGGATACGTGAAGTCGCGCGGGGACGCGACTAAGCGTAAAATCATCAGGTTCAACAACTACAGACCGACAGCGATTATCGCCTGAGAAATTGCAGCAACAACCCTGCGACCACTTGTAGTGGCGGCCTCAGAATGTGAACCTGTCATTTTCAAAGAACTAATTACTTATACGCAATCATCGTGCCAACTCAATATACACATTTTTAGCCTAAATTGCAAATCTTTTTTACTTTTTATGTGTCTTTTTCACACAACGTGTGATTTTCGCACACACATACACCCCGAGGGATACCTGGAAATTTTGGTTTTAGTCAGTTGAGTCGGTTCAACAGGCCGGTCTGTCGTTCGGGGGTCGTTTGCCCTGTCTTACTGATATTTCATTATTGAAATAGGTGACCGGTTCGGGTTATACTGGCTGTTCAATAACACTATCGTCTGGCGAGGTCTGCATGGATCAGCTGTTTTATGGGTTTTCAAAAGAAAAGGGCATTGCGCTGACCTTTGTTGACGTCACCGAATCAGCCAAAACCCTTGAGAAAAAGCATCTTTCCGGGCCAACGGCCGGCCGGTTTCTTGCTGAAGGGCTGGTGGCAGTCGCCATTCTTTCTGCCGACCTCGGCGGTGATGACGAGCGCATCTCTTTGCAGGCACAGGTAACCGGCCCGATCGGCGGTTGTCTGGTTGACGCATCCCGTCAGGGCAATTTGCGTGGTTACACCACGATCAAGATTCTGAATGAATATGACGGCACCGATTCTACTCCTCTTAAAGACGTGCTTGGAGATGCCGGCGCCCTGACCATGATTCATTCGAACCATCGCGGGGTAATCTCTCATTACCAGGTACCATGCAACCCGCTTAACTTCAGGCACGGCCTGGCCCGCTACTTCAACGACGCCCGCCAGCAGCCCACCGCCATCGAAATCAGCGCCACCAGCCGCGATCATTATCTGCATCGCGCCGTCGGTATCCGCATGAGCCGCACCCCCGAGGGCTTATCCGAGAATTTTATCCCGCTGCTCGAACGCTTCAATGACCGCACTATTCAAAAAGCTCTCGCCCAGGCGGTCGATATCAATATCATGAGCCAGCTGCTTGGCCTCGAAAACCTGACGATCATCGAACGCCGAACCCTCGTTGCCCGCTGTACATGCAGCCGCGAAAAGGTCGTTTATTCGCTTTCATGTTTGCCGATCAACGAACTCGAAGAGATTATCGAAAAAAAAGAGCGCCCCGAGGTCACCTGCCACTTCTGCAGCCAGTCATACATCGTCGAATCCGAAGAAATCGCCCGCCTGCTCATCGAAAAAAAAGAAAGACCTGCCGAATAGCCCCGACCGCCGCAACCACGAAAACGTTAACCGACCTGCCTGGCCCCGCAGAGTTGGCAAAAAATCTTTAACTGTCTATTGATAACTGCATAATTAAAGCTCCTTCTAATAAATCATAAACAGGCCCGGAGAGAAGACGGGATTGCTTTTTCGGAAGCTTGTGACGAACGAAGTGAGGAATCGCTGTAGAAAAAGCAACCCGGCTGATAGGCCGGGCCGTCGAACAGACTCTAATTTGTTTTTGCAGGATTCAATAATTGCGAAAAACGAACCATGCTGCAATATCAGTTAAATAGAAATTGGCAGTTTGCAGTCTTTGGGCAGTCAAAAAAAACACTGAATACCAGGGCTAACGCAAGCTCATTGCTGCAACCGCGCAGCAAGTCGGCTTCAGCTCTCTTCAGGCAGACCGGGCCGAACTTTTAAAACCTTCTCGTTTTTGATATAAACGGTGCCGTCTTTGACGCCGCCCGGCTTGCTGACAAACTTTGCCTTCGTCATTGAAACGGCGGTCACACCACCGTTACGGCCCTTGCTGTGCCAGGCGGCCACCGCAGCCGCAGTTTCCTGAAGGCGCTTGTCTGGTTCTTCACCATTCAGAGAGCGCAGCAACACGTGACTGCCAGGCATGCCGCGCACATGAAACCAATAATCTTCGGGCGCCGCGACCTTGACGCTGATAAAATCATTGTCTTTGCTGGTTCGGCCGGCGATGATGACAAAGCCCTCAACCGGCTCATAAATAAAAGCATTGCGCTTGATGGTTTCGAAATCGCTGATCATGCAGACAAGCTACCATAACCGCCTCCGAAAGTGAACCACCCGACATCATTATCCATATTCCATCGGCGGGGCGGATTGTGGTAATCTCAAAGCAAATTCACGGAGAAGCACATGAAAATAATCACCTTCAATGCCAACGGTATTCGCGCCCGCCTTCATCAGATCAAGCAAATCATCGACCGCCATCAGCCTGACATCATCGCTATCCAGGAAATTAAATGCGTTGACGACGCCTTTCCGATCAACGATACGACTGCCATGGGTTACCATGCCGAAGTTTTCGGCCAGAAAGGTCATTATGGCGTGGCGTTTCTCTCTAAAATTCCACCAGTCAATGTTCAGCGCGGTTTCCCGGGCGACGGGAAAGACGCCCAACGTCGCCTGATCGTCGGAACCTGGCTTGACGAGCAGAACCGGCCCCTCGTCGTTATTAACGGCTATTTTCCCCAGGGCGAAAGCCGTGATCACCCCGAAAAGTTTCCGGCTAAGCAGAAGTTTTATGCCGATCTGCTCGATTACCTGCAATCAGATTTCAAACCTGACGACAATCTGCTGATTCTTGGCGACATGAATGTCGCCCCCGCCGACGCCGATATCGGCATCGGCGAAAAAAATGCCCAGCGCTGGCTGAAAACCGGCAAATGCTGCTTTCTGCCCGAAGAACGCCAATGGCTTGCCCGCCTTCTGCAATGGGGTACACACGATCTGTTTCGCGAAAAAAATCCCCAGATTGCCGATCTCTTCAGCTGGTTCGATTACCGCACCGGCGGATTTGAAGACCAGCCACAGCGCGGCCTGCGCATCGATCTGATGCTTGGCACCCGACCAATATTGCAAAGGTGCGTTGCCAGCGGCATAGACTACCAGGTGCGCGGCATGGAAAAACCCTCAGATCACGCCCCGGTCTGGGTCGAACTGTCTGTCGCCTGAATCGCTTTGTCGCTGAACCCGGCAAAATATCTGACCATTCAATAATACCAATCATCAGAAATGATCAGGGATTCACGATGCTCTGATAAAGTTTCAGGCCGTTCACCGCGTGGTACATGCCCCCGTCGCTCAATGCGCTCAATTCCTGGTTCATGATTTCGCCGGTAAGACTCGTAGCCGCCAGCTTTACCCACTCCTGCCCAAGTTGTTCGGGGCTGAGGGCAAAGGCAAGCCATTCTAGCATGTGACCGTTTCCCCAAACATTCAGTCGCGGCGAAGACGCTTCTTTCCAGCCACCGAACAATTCAATTGAAAAAATGCCGTTCGATTGCTGCGAATTGCGGGCTTTTTCGATATGGGTGTCAAGATAGGTTCGGGCTGTCGCCCAGGCGCCATCAAGCTTTCCGCCCGCATCAAGATGCTTTTTCAGGGCATAGCCAACCCCATACAGATGATGGGTTCCGGCCTCGGTTTCTTTGGTGATATCACGCTGACAGGCCAGGGCAATGAGGTCTGAAATGTTGTAGGTAACCCCGCCCTTCGTGGTGAACGATGCGTCAGCCCCAAGGTAATAGGGAAGCACTACCAGCGTCCAGCCAAGTTCCTGGGTGGGAACGAAATTCATGGTAGAAGCCTTGATCATGTCGGCGACCGTAAATTCGGTTCCGTCGTCAGCCAGTATTTTTTGACTCTTAAGAACCCCGGCTTCGGCAAAAGCATACAAGAACTGATCTACGTGATCCTGGACAATGTAGGATTCGGTGAGACCGAAACTGAGATTTCTTGTGGGAAGGGCGGGTTCGCCGCCTGCGTTGCGAAAAATCTTCTGGTTGTTCCAGCGGGCTTCAGTGCAGAGATACTCAACGGCATTCATGGTTTTGCCTGTTTCTTTGACAAGCACCTGGGCCTGTTGTCTGAATGCGATAACAGAATGCATGATTACCCAGGGTGCGTGATCGGTGTTATTGAGCGGCCTGGCGCTGATTTTCGCCAGTGAAGCTGGAATCGTTTCGCTCAGAGGAGAAGCAGTCACACCCAGCCCGTTAGATCCTCCGCCGCCACCGCCACCACATCCGAGCAGACTCACAATAAGAACAATGGAAAGAGCAAAAGTGTGAACGGACAAGATTCTCTGATGGAAAGTTTTGCAAAGGGATTTCATAAAAAGTCTCCTCACGAAAAGATATCTTCAGAAATTATACGGAACCCTGCATCGCTTTATCAAGGAAAATAAGAATAAGGCCGATCAAACCCGCTGAACCAAAATGCACTTAAGAAATGTACACGATCCCAGCCATTCCTTTGCAACAGTTGGCTATACAGATAGAGCATCCAAAATCGTCTTTCTGATGGTTGTACGAGGCATTTGCAATTCGCGGGTGACACATGATAACAGTGGTGCTGAATTCCTTCTGCACCTGGCATTGTGGGCGATTTGTGCCTAATTTTCAGTACATTAAAAAATGAAAATCCTTAGGGCAAGCGTTGGAAACGAGAAAAACTTGCCCGGCAGGTGGGCGAAAAACAAATATTTTTTTCATCTTTAAATCTAATCTGGCAGGCCTTTTCTATCATCCAGCTCCGGTTGATGATACAAAATAATTGTCAAAGTATTACTTCCGTGTTATGATGATAATACAAATTTAACAGAGGGGTACTTGTCCATGAAAAAACTTATGAGTGTCTTTGTCCTGCTTGTTTTCGTCGGTTCATTAATTGTTATGACCGGCTGTTTTGGTGGCGATGACGGTATCGGTGCCATTCTTGGCATAGCTGCTATCGTTCTGGTCATCTCTGCTTCTGGTGGTGGTGCGGCCCCCGTTTTTGCCGCCAATACCCGCGATAATCTTCGCCCTGCAATTTCGCAGGCAGCTACCGGCATGTACATGAAAGTCATACCGCTCAATGAAGATGGTACCGATAACACTGCAGGCATCTACACCATTGCCGCCGACAAAATCACCTATAAAGACAGCGACAAAACCTTTAACGCCAGCGCCACGATCCAGGATGCCTACACCCAGTATCGTGTTGAACTTTGCGCCAAAGACCTCACCGCTCCGATCATGAAATCAATCGTTGTACCCACCAAAAAGGTAGCCAATGCCGAAGAAAAGGCAACCGTTACCCCGTTGACCACTGCCAAAACTCTCGTTTTTGAAAAATGGAATTCTGGCGTTGCAAAACGCAAACATTATCTTGATTTCACCGCCAAGAGCACTGCCGCTGCCGTCAATTTTACTCCGGTTCAGACTGCAGTCGAAACTGATTTGACTACCTGGGCATTGCCGGCCAATATCACAAAAGAAATCGTCTTCAACACTACTACCGCGCCAGTTAACACAGCTGTAAACGCTGTTCCGCAAATCAAGCTTCCTCTTATTTCAGGGTATGCCTTCAGAGCCGATGGCACAGCCAGAGATGCTCAGGTTATCTATCTCAAAGCCGATAGCCAGACAGTTAAATCAACCAGCACCAACAGCGATGGTTATTATCTGTTCGAAGGCATTGAAGCAAAATCCTATGTAGTAGAACCAGCCGCGATCGCCGATCATACCTTTGTTCCGGCAAATTATTCTCTGACCGTGGTCGCTGAATCAAGCTACGTCAATCAAAACTTCCAGGCCAAGGCTGTAACTGCCGCGGTCACACCGGTTACACCTGTACAGCCTGTCTGCACAACCAAGTAATCACAACTGGTTTACGCTCCCAAGCCGCGCTGCTTATGCAGCGCGGCTTTTTCATTTCAGTTGGCAAGCTTTGTTTGCAATGATTGCAATGCATGCATATATTTAATACTGGAATCGATGATAAGGAGAGAAACATGGGAAGCATAACCATTCGGAATATTGACTAGGAGCTCAAAAAGATGCTTCGCCTGAGCGCCGCCGCCAAAAATATCTCCATGGAAGAGGAAATCCGGAAGATTCTAACAGCTTTTATAAACCGCCAGAAATGCCAGAAAGGGATCGGCTCGCGCATTGCCCGACGTTTTGCAGATGCCGGGGGATGCGAGTTACAACTCGCTGAGCGAGCCATGCCCCGACCGGCGGTTCTTTTGAAAGCGGTGATCTGATTCTGGCCACCCGCGTTAATCCGTGTCCATCCGTGGCAATCCGAATTAATCCGTGTCCATCCGCGTTAATCCGTGGGAAATTCCTTTTTCATCACGTTTATCAGCGGTCGAGGATTTTCAGATCCGGCATTTTCGGCTGATCTGCGTCAGAATCTTCTGAATCGCCAGCGTCTGAGCCAGAGTCATCTTCATCGATATCCTGGTTGCCCGGAATACGGTTTTTGATGAATTTGTCGATTTCGCCAAACGAAGGTACGGCGCCGACCCCGGTCATGTCGTTTCGGCCGGTGCCTGATGGCAGATCGACCTCTTCGTCGGTTATGGTTGTAATGCTTTCGACATGAGCACCGCGGCCGGCCTGCGAATTGCTGAAGTGACTGTTGGTTTTTTCGCGATGGGCAGCGAAGAGCTGGTCATATTTTCCTGAAATATCGTTCAGCGTGGCAGTTGCGCTGGCCGAATTGCGTTCGAAAAATCCTTCGTCGTCATCTCCGCCCGCCAGGCCGGTTTTCTGATAAAAATCGAGTTCGTCCATGGCTGCCTGATGTTTTGCCTGATATTCGTCGTATGCCTGCTGCTTGTGCAGGTTGATTTCTTCCTGGCGCAGTTGCAGGTATTGCCGTCGATATTCGATGCGGGGCCGCTCGAAATCTTTGATATCAGGCCGGGAAGCATCCTCTTCGACCTTCTGACACAAGCGTTCGCAGCATTTCTGGTAATCATCGAGGTATTTCATCTGCCGGTCGTAGTTTTGACGGTGCTCAGCGCTGACCCGGGCGCGGGCCTGTTCGATAACACCAGTGGTTTCAGCCTCGCCGAGACCCAGCAGAGATGCTCTGTTCAGGCCAAATACGGGCGAAGCCGGGGGTGGAGTGATCGGGCCGGTGAGAAAAACCGTATCTGGGCCTTCAATATTCAGTTCATGAAAAACTTTCGTTACCGACATTTTGCCATCGCCGCCTTTTTTAACAGCTTCGGGCTTGTGTACCGTCACAGTCGGGGCGATGTAATTGCCTTTGCCCTGGTCTGCAAGGCCTTTCAGGCTGCTGGAAATTTCGATATTGCGCTTTGTGCCGTCTCGGGCTGGTTTTGGCGTCTGGTAGTCAAGCTGGTAATAACGTTCAAGTTTCATGCGTCGGCCCAGGGCGTCATAAATTTTTGCCAGTTCTTCGGGTGTGGTCGTTTGCAGATACCAGCCGCCGGTCGCGCTGGCAAAACCTTTGAGCACATTGCTGTCGATGTCGTTTCCGAGGCCGACGGTAATCAGCCTGATACCCTTTTCAACCGCCAGTTTGTTGACTTCTTCGGGTTTGTGAGTCGACATCGGGGTCTGGCCGTTCGGGGTGCTGTCGCGACCGTCGGTCAGGCAGACAACCGTCTTAAGATCAGCCCGGCCGGCCTGGTTCTGCAACTCTTCGCAGGCCGAATACAACGCGTCATACAACGCGGTGCCGCCCCAGGGGCGCAGCTTATTGATTGCTTCGATGAGCGAGGCAGGGTCTTCAGAAAAAGAATGGGTAAAGTCGATATCGCTGCCGAACGACAGCACTGACATTGACACGTCGGTGACCATGGTCTGCACAAAACTGGTGGCGGCACGTTTGACGTCGTTCATCGCCGGCTCAATGCTCGACGAGCGGTCAAGCACCAGCACCATGTAGTGGCGGTTTTTTTGAGAAGCGATGGCGAAACTGCTGATCGCGGTGCCGTCTTCGCTGATAACAAAGTTGTCGGCCTTCATTTCGACGGGTTCTTTATTAAAAACCTTCATAACCACGCCAATTTTCGGAAACCCGGCCGAATTCACGTGCAGAACTGCCGAAGAAAAATCATTGCCGGCAACACTGGTCAAACCCACGATCAGCAAGACAAAGCTCAGCAGTATTCGCTTCATATTCAACCCCTTATCGCCTATTGGTTCGCCAACATTATACAATGGATTCTGATCTAAGAGCATACCGGGCATTTCGCGGCGATTCTATGGCGTGGCATGGCGGGCGGGTTGCCATGAAATATTCAATGAGTTTTTGAATGAATAGAAAAAGGGCTGTTTCATTTTAACGTGAAACAGCCCTGTGAATAATCTTTTGCTTAGAATTCGGCGGTTTTGGGAGTTCTCGGGAACGGTGAGACGTCACGAACGTTGCCCATGCCTGTGACGAACATCAAGAGACGCTCAAAGCCAAGGCCAAAGCCGCTGTGCACTACTGAACCGAATCTGCGGATATCGAGATACCACCAGATGCTTTCTTCGGGAATCTTGAATTCGGCGGCGCGTTCTTTGAGGATTTCGAAGCGTTCTTCGCGCTGTGAACCGCCAATGATTTCACCGACGCCCGGCACCAGAATATCCATGGCGGCAACCGTGTTTCCATCTGGGTTGACGCGCATGTAGAAAGCCTTGTTTTTTCTGGGGTAATCGGTGACGATCACCGGCTTTTTAAAGTGCTTTTCGACCAGATAGCGTTCGTGCTCTGATTGCAGGTCGATACCCCAGTTTTCGACCGGGTATTGAAACTTTTTCTTCTTGTTGGGCTGGCAGTTTTTGAGAATTTCGATGGCTTCGGTGTAGGTGATGCGTTCAAAACTGTTGTTGCGCACGAATTCGAGCTTTTCGAGCAGGGTCATGGTTTCGCGTTCGGCCTGGGGTTTAAGTTTGTCTTCTTCGGCGTAACGTTTGCTGAGAAATTCCATGTCGTCGGCGCAGTTTTCGAGGGCGTAGCCGATCAGGTATTTGAGAAATTCTTCGGCGAGGTTCATGTTGTCGGTCAGGTCGTTGAAGGCGACTTCAGGCTCGATCATCCAGAATTCGGCGAGGTGGCGGGTGGTGTTCGAGTTTTCGGCCCTGAAGGTCGGCCCGAAAGTATAAACCTTGCTGAGCGCCATGGCTGCAAGTTCTGCTTCGAGCTGGCCGGAAACGGTCAGGTTAGTCGCCTTGCCAAAGAAGTCTTTTGTGTAATCGACTTTGCCGTCGTCGGTGAGGGGCGGGTCTTTTTCGGGGAGGGTTGTGACGCGGAACATTTCGCCGGCGCCTTCGCAGTCTGAGCCGGTGATGATTGGCGAATGAATGTTAAAAAAGCCGCGATCATTGAAGAATTTATGAATTGCGAAGGTCATGGCGTGCCTGACCCGCAGAATGGCGCCGAACACGTTCGTTCTGAAGCGCAGATGGCCGATTTCCCGAAGGAATTCGAGGGAATGCTTCTTCGGCTGCAAGGGGAAGGTTTCGGGGTCAGCGAGACCCTGCACGGTGATTTTTTCGCAGAGAAGTTCGACGGCCTGGCCGCTGCCCTGCGAGGCAACGAGTTTTCCGGAGGCGACAAGCGAGGCGCCGGTGGTTATGCTGGTAATCAGTTCTTCGTTAATGCCCTCGAAACCTTTATCGGTATCGACGACCAGCTGCAGGTTGAGTATGGTAGAGCCGTCATTCAGCGCGACGAAAGAAACATTTTTGCTTGAGCGTCTGGTTCTAACCCAGCCGCTGACTGATACGACCTGATCGGAAGGTGACATTTTCAGGATTTTGCTGATCGACAGACTCATTGAATTGACCTCTACTGATTAAGATGACTGATTCCCCGCCTGAGCAGGTTGGCCGATTATACTGCAACAGCCTGATGCCGTCAATAGCAGTGCCGCGGTGTCAGAAATTCTCGGTGAGTTGTATGACTCTCATCAAAAGCCACTTGCGTTTTACTGGTTGTCTGTTAAAAGTGGCAGCTTCGGCCTATCAGCCGGGTTGCTTTTTCT
>DAOPYA010000132.1:3181-11447 GCA_035352635.1 Candidatus Rifleibacterium sp. | reverse complement strand
GGCGATCAGGGTTTTTGCCGAGCAGTTCAGAAGTGGCCTGGTCTTTTTTAACGACGACCACCGGTGAACGATGCTCAGGCACCTGATAGCCATACTGGAAAATCATGGCATTCAGGTAGTGGTCAAAGCTGCGAAAAAAACCGCCGGCCATCATGAGAAAAGCAATAATCGCCACGACGATGCCAGATATCAGCCCGTTAAAATTTATGCCTTTGTTCTTGCCTGGTGCAGCAAGCCCGAGCATGGCTCTGATGCTGTCTAAAATTTTCATCTGGCAGATCCTCAACTCTCAGGTTTTCAACTGCGATAAATTCGATAATCCATTTCTGGAAAAATATTATCACGATTTTCAACTTCGCGAAGCCAGTTTTCGTTGATCTGATCTTTAACAATGTTTTCGTAAAGCCTGTTGAAGCGAAAAGTGTGATCGCGGGTGCGTTTATGCGCATATTCAACCGTTGTGCCGGTTTTCATGATAAAAGCCCAGTCAGACGACTGCAGCAGCATCAGTTCGCGGGCGGCCTGGTTCAAGGCTCGAAGTCGCAAACCGCCGGCTTCGGGGAAGCGATCTGCCAGCTCGATCATGCGCTGCGAAGCTTTGTGCATATGCGGGTAGATCCAGGCGTTGCTCTCGTCAAGCCAGAATTCATTATAGCCACGGTGGCCCCAGGAAGAAAGCGAAGGTGTTGACTTCTGGTTCTGCGGGCAGGCTTCAAGGTAATCAGCTGGGGTCGCCAGTCTGAGCGCGGTGCTCTCGAGAGCTATTTTCCGAAGCACATGATGGATGAATTCAGGGCCTTCATACCACCAGTGGCCGAACAACTCGCAATCGTAAGGCGAGATAACAATCGGCGGGCGATCCATGGCGGGGGTCAATTCCCTGATCTGCTGTTCGCGGCAGCTGATAAAGTGTGCGGCGTGCACAGCAACCCGATGCATGGCATCCTGGTAGTTGTAAGGCTGCTTTTCGGCGCCATCTCTTGAGGTGATGCGGTAATACTTGATACCGGTGTTCAGGCGATGGCCCGATTCGTGAATGTATGGCCTGATATAGTCAAACTCAAGATCGAAGCCGATATCGCGATAGAATTCCCGATAAGAAAAGTCGCCCGGGTAGCCCTCGTGGGCTGACCAGACCTGCCGACTGCTGTCGACGTCGCGGCCGAAGGCGAGGACCCCTGAGGGGCATTCGATCGGGGCATAAACCCCGTAAGTAGGGCGCGGGTCGGCAAAAAGAATGCCGTGCGTGTCAGTAAAAAAATATCTGATGCCAAAATCTTTGAGAATCTGGTCATCACCAGGGCTGTATGCACACTCGGCCAGCCAGATGCCTCTTGGCGGGCGGGCGAAATGCTTCTGGTAATCGCGAACCGCCATTTCGATCTGGGCGCGGACAGCGGGCCGGAAATCGCTGATAAGAGGAAGGAAAGCGTGAGTTGCGCAGCAGGTGATAATTTCGAGAACACCGGCATCCTGATATTTTTTAAAAAGCTTAACCAGATTGCCACCGCAAGACTCGAACACCCGCCGGGTTCGTCTGAATTTTTCGCGGTACATCAGAGCGGTACTGTGAAATTCGGGTTGCCACCTGGTTCGGTCGATTTCGCGCTCGGCCAGTTCTTCGAGCCTGGCGAGATGGGTCGAATATCTGCCGATAAGCAGATCATCTGCCAGCATGTTTGCCAGAGGCGGGGTAAGAGACATGGTGATTCTGAAATCGACCCCATCGGCGACCAGCTTGCCAAAAATTTCCAGCAGCGGAACGTAAGTTTCGGTGATTGCCTCGTATAGCCAGCGTTCTTCCATCATGTCGGCATGTTCGGGGTGGCGGACAAATGGCAGATGGGCGTGCAATACCAATGAAAGAAGGCCCTGACTGTTATTCATGTTAACTCTGGCGATGCTCAACCCGCTCTTTTTTTAAAGGCAAAATCAGCGCAAAGAACTTTCTTTTGACCGGTTTGCGGGTCAACGGCCGTCAGTTCAAGACGTTGTGAGGCGTGCTCGGGAAGCGCGAGTCGCAGGCTGAAAGAACCGTCTGCCCTCACTTCAACCTGCCGGCCCATAAAAAATAACTGCCAGCCTGCCGGGGCACTGCCATAGACAAGAAGATCAGCCGCCACGCAAAAAATCGCGTCAGCAGAGGCTTTTGTAGTAAGGGCCGGGCTGCTCAAAACATCAGAAGACGGCAAGGAAGCCGAACCTGGCATTGCCAGATGGCCAGCCGACGAAGTTGGCATCTGAGAGATTGAACCCGGCATATAAGGGATTTCGGAGGAAGAAACAGGTGATACAGAAGGGCGGGAAGTTGGCATATCGCCGAGGTCTGCGGGCTGACGGGCGCCCGAAAGTTCGGAAGCGCCGGTGAAAGCCATTGGCCTGTCTTTAGGGGCGTTGCCATAAACCAATATCAGGTCAGTCAAATAAGCGGTTGGTGGAACCGGTTGTGCCGAGTCGCCTGCTGCAAGGGTGTCGGCAGGCAACTGTTGGTCGAGCGGCAATTCTGGAACTGCCGGCTGCGGAGCCACTGGTTCGGCCCAGCGTTGGGCAACTTTGTCAGGGGGAGTCTGCACGAGGTTAGAAAGGGCAACAAAGTTATAACCTTCAGAGGGGCTTTGCAGGCCAAGTTCAACCTGGTAAACACATTGGGCGTCATGCAGATGGATATACCAGCTGCGGGCGTTTTCGCTGAGAGTGATTTCTTCGGTGTGGCCCAGAGTAACGTTATGGAGCCTGAGAACAAAATGGGAATGGGCAAATTCAAAAATCCCTACTTCGAGTTCAAGGCGTTTTCTTTCGACCGGGGGGAGTTCCCAGTAGGCGTGCGCCCAGTGAGGGTCACGGATTTGCAGAACAATTCTGGTTTCATCGTAGAATTCAGGTAGATCGCCGGTCAATTCATCTTCGCTGACTGTTGATGAAGCGCCAGTCAGTGGCGCTGCAAAAACCGGGATTTCCATGGTGGTTTTCAGTGAAGAATGCTTGCGGCGGCGCTCGGTCTCGATCTGTTCAGCACGATTGGTAGTTTTTTTATCATCGGCCGGGGCGCTGGCATGAACAGGCATGGCAACGGCGGCTTCGAGAACTTCAGCACCACGCTTCTTCTCAGAATGGGGTGTTTCTTCACCGCGTTTGGCAAAAGCTCTGTTCAAGCGCTTTAATGCAGCGGCTTCCTCTTCACATTCTCTATTAAAACGTGCAACCGAACGAGGCTCTTTTTCTTTATTACGGTTGGTTAAGGTAACAGGCTCAACCATTACAAAATCATCAACCAGTGAGAGTACCGGGGCTTCGGGCTTTGCCTTGGGCGGGCGGCCGCGACGAGGTGCGGGAGCAACGGGTGCGGGCACCGGGGCTTCGGGTTTCGCTTTGGGCGGGCGGCCGCGACGAGGCGCGGGGGCAATGGGTGCGGGTACCGGAGCTTCTGGTTTCGCTTTGGGTGGGCGGCCGCGACGAGGCGCGGGGGCAACGGGTGCGGGCACCGGGGCTTCGGGCTTCGCTTTGGGTGGGCGGCCGCGACGAGGCGCGGGAGCAACGGGTGCAGGTACCGGGGCTTCTGGTTTCGCTTTGGGCGGGCGGCCGCGACGAGGCGCGGGGGCAACGGGTGCGAGTACCGGGGCTTCTGGCTTCACTTTGGGCGGGCGGCCGCGACGAGGCGCGGGAGCAACGGGTGCGGGCACCGGGGCTTCGGGTTTCGCTTTGGGTGGGCGGCCGCGACGAGGTGCGGGGGCAACGAGTGCGGGTACCGGGGCTTCGGGTTTCGCTTTAGGCGGGCGGCCGCGACGAGGCGCTTCTGGTGCCGAATGATCTTTTGTATCGGCAGGTTCGGGTGCGCTGAGCGGCTGACTTAAAATTTCGGGGGTCGGGGATGGGCTGACAAGACGGGGTACACCACCAGAGTGGCTGATTTGTTTCATTGATCTGCTGACCGGCGGTTCAACCAGAAGGAGCTGCAGAACCTTAATCAATTCGGCACGAGTCAAACTGGCTCGACCGGCTATATCCAAATCACGCGCCAGAGCGTACAGTTCCTGGCTGTTGAGTGAAGCGATTGTTCTCGCAGTAAACCTCGTATTCATGCCATCCCCCGGAGTCACAAGAAAATAACCAGTGGTCTAGTCCAATATGATACCAGAAATTTCAGGTTTGCCAAGTTAATTATCTTTTAACAGACTGTCGATCAAAGCCGGCAGAAAAACAAGAAAAACATAATAATGCAACGCCATGAACAAACCGAAAACATAGCCGAATATCTGAAAAAACATGCTCAGCTCCTGTTAATCACTGACTCGTTCGACGCGCAATTGTACCCTGACGTTCGAGAAAAGAGTGACCGGCTTGCGA
This sequence comes from Candidatus Rifleibacterium sp., assembly GCA_035352635.1. Lineage (GTDB taxonomy): Bacteria > Muiribacteriota > Ozemobacteria > Ozemobacterales > Ozemobacteraceae > Rifleibacterium. The sequence goes on along the minus strand of DAOPYA010000132.1, from coordinate 7,103 downwards.
CCGCCACCGTAGAGATCCTGGATATAGCCGCTGGTCTGGTTAACGGCCGTAAACACTACCGAATAACGGATTCCATCTGCATCGAAGCGTAAGTTCTTCTGGTCGATGCCCTCTTCGGCGGTAAAGAGATAATCACGCTGTTCGCTGCCCAGGCCAAGGGTAATCGAAAAAATTTCGAAGCGATCGGCTGGGATCCCGGTGCGTTCGTTGCTGGCCCGCAGAGTAAAGGCGGCACCATCGAGTTCTCTGGAAATGGTTCCGGCGCTGGTGAAGTCGAAGTTGTCTTCGAAAAGCAGCGATTGTTCTTGGGTGAGCACTTCAGACAATTCATCTTTCGGGCGAACTGGCTCGACATACGAGGTTTTGCGGGTCGCGAACATTTCGAGTTTGTCGTCAGCCTGGCGGGCCTGATCTGAATCAGGATAAATAATAATTATCTGCTGCAGGGTTTCGATTGATTTTTCGGTATCACCGCGCAATTCGAGAAGAGTTGCCAGTTTAAGCAGGCGATCAGGTTCACGGTCTTTGGTTTCAGACAGAAAAGTCAGATATTTAACCGCGTCATCGATCAGCCCGGTTTCGTCTTTGGCCATCAAAGTCGGCATGAGGCGTAGGCTGGCGAGGTAATCATCGATGGCAGCCCTGATATTACGTTTTTTGTAGAGTTCCATGGCCCGGTTAAACAAACGGGTGGCTTCTTCGGTCTGGGCAAGTTCTGGCAGGTGTTCGAGCTTCATAACCGCTCTGCTCGACAAAAGTTCTGGCAATTTGCCCTTCATGGCGAGTTTGTAATGATATGAAGCGAACTCGAAGCGGCGCACACCTTCAAGGCATTCACCAATTCTGAAATGCAGTTTGGCTTTGACTTCTTCATTGGTGGCCATCGCCAGACCTTCGTAATAAAAGATCAACGCTTCGCGGAAATCATTGCTGCGAAACAGTTCTTCAGCACGTGCCAGGCACTTCTGCAGATTATATGGGGCCGTGACCGACGATTCTTCATCGGTGGCAACGACAGATCCGAGCCGGGCCTGGCGGGCTGGAGCCGCTGCCAGTCGGGGTGAGACCCCGGTCGCAGCGATCAGCAATATAGCCAGCAGCCTGTATTTCATCGGGTACTTCTTTGGGTTACAGCGAACCCGGAAAACTGTCGGGCATGACATAGCGCAAAACAAAGTCAGTGTTACGCGTGTTCGGAACGGTTTCAAGGAGGCAAATTTTCTGGTGACCGGCCTCGATATCCTTACGCAGTTCTTTGAGCAGGGGAACAAGGTTCAGGTCGCCTTTCTGAAAAAGGCCAAGATTAAAGAACTGATTACGGGCGGCGTCATTATAAACATAAAGGGCTGAGTGATAGCGTTTCAGCACATTTTCGGCATAATGAGCGTCTTTTTCGGCCACCGCCCTCTGGTAGTCTCGGGCGGCATCGCAGTATTCACGCAGGGCTTTTTCCATGGCATCGCGGCGGGCGGCCCATTTATCGAGGCCTGGCATTAATTGCTGCAGCATGATGATCGAAATATCGTTTTTGAACAGCTGGTAGGTTTCGAGAATCTCTTCGCTTTCAAGGCAGGCGATTCCAACATTGAAGGCTAACCCGCAGCCGAATTCGCGGGCGATTTTTTTATAAACGCTCCTGGAAATGCCGCCATTGCGGAGATGCAGCTTGATGCAATGCTGACTGGCGGCATCAGTAATAGTTTTTAAGGCTTTCTTGAAATGAATCTCAGCCTGTGGGTCAAGAAAGTTACCCGGTTCAGAGACCGGCACGATGATATCGGCAACCTTGAATCTGGCGGCAAGTTCGATAATCGGCAGGCAGTCGGCAGCGCTCAAGCCGACAAAGGCGCTGTTTCCCTGGACTGATGATGGAATCGTCAGATAGCAGGGGCGAAAATGCACGAGATTCTCGGGCTTCTTCACGGGTTTTCTGGGGGGTGGCAGCGGGTCATCATTCTTCGGGGGCAGGTCTGGTGGGAGATCAAAAACCTGAGAAACGTATTCAGGCAGGGTTATGACCGCCTTGATGCCGAGGGTTTCAGCTTTCTGAAGCAGGGTGGTAAATTCTTCGCGGAAATTTCGCAAACCCGGGTCGTTGACACGCAGATCGAGCAAATGCATCTTGCCGCGCCATTTGGCCAGGGTGCCGTTCCGGCTGATCGAAATTGATGGGGACAGTGGGTCCTGGCCGCCGCCAATCGCCTGTTCGATGAAACCAAGAAAGAAGGATGATTCTGTCGTATTCATAATGCGGTTATACTATCACAAACCGGTGTTGCATGGCTAGCTTTAGTGCGTCGGGGGTTCAGCGGTGGTCTTTTGTTGCAGAATTGCCTGAACTTAACTCTCGGCCATAAATTTTTCGGTGCCCCGCAGTGTTTTGAGGATCTCGATATAGCTTTTTCCGTCGGCGTCGGTATGCATGTTGAGCATTGCCTGCTCAATATTCTTCTGCAATGAGGGTTCAAGGTCTTCACGAACCACGATCGGGTCGTTGGGAATCGAGCCGGTGCGAGCCAGAACCCTTAACCCATCGGCATTCTGGTCAACCAGGCTGGCAGAAAACACCGCCGCTGCGTCGTAGGCACCACTGATTACCCCGAGAAGGCTGCTGCGATGGCTCTGGGTGAATTCGACGCGGGCAAAAAATTCGAGCGGCCTGATACCATGTGCGGCAAAAAACAGGTTTGGAAACAAAAAACCTGAACCCGAATAGCGGTCAACATAGGCGAATACCTTGCCGCGAAGATCTTCGACCGCTTTGAACCCGCTATCCTGCCTGACTACAATTTGACCGTCATAAATAACGCTGCCGAACTGCACCGGGCGGCAAAGGGCTTTCCAGCGGTTTTTGCCGCGCAGTTTTTCAAGCGAGGCGTGCGAAAACCAGGCAATGTGTATCTTGTTGAGTTCAAGCAAGCGTGCAAGACTCTCGTAATCAGAGGCCGTCACCAGCACGACCTGGCGTTGCAGTTTTTTTTGCAGATATTCACACACCGGGCCGATCTCTTCGCTCAGTTTGTCGGGCTGCAGAAAGGGTATTACCCCGAGAAAAACCGGTGACGACTCATCGATAATCGGGTGCAGGCGTAAGGGTTCAGGGCCCATAGAGGTGTACCAACCGACTCCGAAGGCCGAAAGCAATAAAAGCGAAAGAATGATGGTAATTCTCATAATCTGGTTTCCTGATTGATAATTTTGGGCAGGCGTTGCCGGGCATTGGTCAGAGATTCAGGGTTCATATCGATATCGCGTTCAGCTGCCATGGCCTGCATGCCTGCCAGGTCAGCGGGAATGGTTATGTTCGGGTCAATAAGAGGAATAATTTTTCGGGAAATTTGCCGGCCGAGCCTGGTCTCGAGATACTCGATTGCCATGCCGCGCTTTAATGTGGCGCCCGAAGAAATATCAATAAAGCTTTTGAGAATGGCAGCGGGTTCACGAGAAAAGTATGCTACCAGTCTTATCTGGTTCAGGCAGTAGGCTTTCCAGCTGGGGTCGGCCGTCAGTTTCATTTCAACTGCCACCGCAAATTCGCACCACAGCGACGTGAGCAGGTGTTCGAGCGGCAGCAGCTGCCTGGTATTTTCTTCGGGGTTTTCGAGGCTGCCGGCGGCAATGACGTTCAGCAGAGGTGCCCAGACCGGCAATTCTTCAGAATATACCTGCCGGGCAGAAGCGATCAATGGTGCAGTCGTCAGCTCGACCCTTGAGTCAGAAATTTGCACAACACATCTGCTCATCAGCAGTTGCAGATCGGTATCGGCCTTTTCAAGAACCCTGATCAGTCCGCGTCTTTTTTCGGGGTCTTCGACGCAGAGAATAGCGGCCAGGAGTTCCATGCTTTCCTGGTGGGCGCCGGAGCGCAATTTTGCCGAGAGCCTGCCCCGTTCTTCTGAGGTTATGCCGGCCAGCAATCTAC
>DAOPYA010000132.1:0-3171 GCA_035352635.1 Candidatus Rifleibacterium sp. | reverse complement strand
TCTACCCACCCGACTGATGCTGTCACGGGAAGCGATTTCGAGCAACTCTTCGGCCTTGCGGGTTATGGCATCGTTCTCATGTAACAGAAGCCTTTCGAGAGCCGCCATGGCTGCCGGGGTCTGAATTCTCGACAGAGCCGTCGCAGCGTTGGCAGCGACCATCGTGTCATTTTCGGCAGCCAGGCTTTCGAGTGCCGGAACGAAAAGCGGCAGCCCGAGTTCGCCCATAACCGCTGCGGCTGAAGCCCGCATCAATTCGACGGCGCTGCAAGTCATTTCAGCAAGTTTACGCATTGCTCTGGCCAGATTTTCGGGCTGGCGGGTAAGTCTGACAACACTGATCACGGCGCTGGCAGCCACACGGTGGTGCTGATGATCAAGGTATTCGAGCAAAACATCTTCACTGATCGCCCGCATTCTGGTTTTGCCGATGGCTTCGATAATGTCTGAGCGCAGACGATTATCTTCGGTTTCGGCGAGCAGCCTGATGATGTGGCGGGCAGAGTACTCAGGGTTTATGCTCAGCAGATTACGGGCGACCGCGTTAAGGCATCGGGCGTCTGTTTCAGCGACCAGTTGCGTTTCAAGCAGTTCAAGGGCATAGCGGTGCGGCAGACCGGCAACGGCATCAACGGCCCGCAGACGCATCGCCGGGTCTGGGTCACCCAGCAGCAGTTTCAATTGTTCAAGGCGTTCTGACAACTGAACATATTGCAGCGAGGCGACCTGATTGTCAGAATCAGATTCGCTACGGCTAACCATGGCGCTACGCAAGGTAGAGAGGTAGGCGGCATCAAGTCTGGCGTGAAGCCAGGCCAGCAGCAGGTAGCAGAGCGCGGCGATCAGAAACAATAGTTCATAACTTATGCGACCGCGAACCAGCAGCAGAAATACGCCTACGCTGGCGCTTGAGATGGAACAGGCTATCGAGAGATCCCGGCGGTAGAGAATTCTGTCGCGCTGGGGTATGATCCCCATGAAAATCGTGGTGGCCGGCACGGTAAAATTTTTGCTGTTCAGCAGCACCAGAAACTGCACGGTGGCAATCAGGGCAAATTTGCTGCTGAAAGCTGCGAGACTGCAGAGAATCATCAGCACCAGGGGCATGAACGTCAGAACCCTGCCAATCGGAAACCTGGCAAAAACACGGTGCATGACGAAGGTCTGCAAGCCGATGACCGCAAAATCGGCAGTAGCCCCAAAAACGCCCATGAACGAAGCGAGGGAATTGCTGGCGGTGAAATACTGACTGAGGGCAGCCGCGAAGAGAAAATCCACCAGGTATTTGTTGAAAAGAATAATATATGAAGAAAAAATAAGCAGGCGTGCCAGCGGGTGTCGAAGAGAGGGCGTAACCTCGCATGCTTCACCGGCAAGGTTTTGCACCTGGTCAGTTCTGGCCTGTTCTTCGCAGCGCAGGGCCTCGACGGGCCGCAGCATTTTGAGAATGACCGAAGAGACAAGCACCAAAAGACCATTGAGCAGCAAAAGACCCTTTAAACCGGCAAAGTCGAGAATGAATTTGAGCAGCAGCCCACTGAGAATGAAACCGAAGCTCCCGGATGCGTAAATCAGCGGCATCAGGCGCTTCGCATCATTTATGCTGATAAAGTGATTGAGCATCGCAGTAAAGCCCTGGTTGGTCGTCAGGTCAAGAAGCATGGTCAACACGAAAAAACCAATCAGCAAAGGCACCAGATCGGTCGGAAAAATCCAGGCAGCCACAAAAGAGACCAGGGCCGCCGGAATGCTGACCATGGAAAGCAGCCAATGCCCTTCCCGGCCGACAATATAGGTCATCGCGCCGAATTGAATAGCGATGAATATCACGTTAACCAGAAGATAGACCCATGGCAGCGCATTTGCGCCGGCCTTATCAAGCAGAGTTGTCATTACCGCCAGATAGAGAAGATTGTTGGCAGCCTTGAGCAGCATGAAAAATGCGCACAACAAACGTGGCATTTCGTCATAAAGCGCCTTATGGGTATTTTCAGCAACCGGGGTTGCGACAGGCCTTGCAGTCATAGGCATCAGTGCGTCTTGCCATCGAGGGTTTCTGACTTTTTCGCCGACTCCCACTCTCGATGCCAGATGTCATCCATCATCCGGTGCTTTTCGAGGGTATTCAGCATTTCGTTAAAGGCGTAGGCGGCCTCAGAAAGCTCATCATTGCCTCGCACCTCGACGCGCTGGCTGACGACACCGTTGGCAACCCCGCGAATAGCATCAACAAGCGACCCGATTGCCTCGGCCATTGATCTTGACATAAAAAAGCCAACGGCAATGGCAATGGCGAAGGCGACCAGCAGCATAATCGCGAGATCGAGCAAGAGCTGGTTAAGAAATTCAAGCACCCGCTGGCGGGGGCGTGCCACAAGCAGAAAGCCTGAGAATTCAGGTACCGAGGCGAGCGTTCCGAAGTAGGCCGTTTTGCCGAAATCAACGAGAACGCTCTCGGGAAGCCTGGAATCGACGCCGGGCAGAGTCAGGCCGCGTAAGCCTTCGGGCAGGGTTCCCTGGGCTGATATCAGACCGCCGGTGCGATCGAGAAGCAGCAAAATATCGGTTTTTTCGATGGGAAACCCACCAATAATTTCATGGATGCCAGGCCCGGCCACGCTGATCGAACAGCTGACCACCCCGACAATTTCGTCTGCGTCTGCAAAATCAGTAATCGGAACCATCACGAACAGCATCTTCTCTTGATACCCGGTAGTTTCGTCAGCCACAAAAGCGGGCCGGTGCGTGGCAAGCACCTGCCTGAACCCTTCTGACAGGCTGTCTTGCCCTTGCAAATCAAGTTGACGACCTGAGCCGGTTTTTTCTTCGCTCTTCTGGTTGCGAATAAGGTTCACGGTAGTTTTGCCCTGGCGGTCATATACGCTGCAACCAAAGAAAATCCGCTGTTGATCGAGAAATTCTTGAACCACAGGCTGTTGAAGGTCTGACCGCATCGACTGCAAAGCCGGCAAAGAAGCAATGGTTTCAACCAGGCGGCGATAATTCTGAAACAGCGAATTGATGCCATGTAGAAGTGTGGCGGTCAAGGTCTTCTGAGAAGCCACCGTCTGCCTGACCAGGTCATGGCGCACTTTGATAGTGATCGTTCCGCCGAGCAGCAACAGCGGAATAACTGCTGCCAGAATGGCTGACAAAACGATGCGATTGCCG
>DAOPYA010000131.1:0-11561 GCA_035352635.1 Candidatus Rifleibacterium sp. | reverse complement strand
CAACGACGTCTTCATCGATTATGATTGACGAAGAATATTTGTCGCCACCGTGAACGACCCGGTGCCCGATGCCGGTTATCTCTGCAACGTCAGCAAGAATACCCTGGTCTTTATCAGTTATGGCACGCATCACCAGCTCAAGAGCTTCGCGGTGATCTTTGATTTTCTGTTCTAAAACGATTTTTCGTTCGCCAGACTTCTGTTCGAGAGAGCCTTTGTCTTCTCCGATGCGCTCTACCAGACCTTTGCCGAGGCTGAGCCGGTGTGGCATTTTGATCAGATCGTATTTAAGAGAAGAGCTGCCGCAGTTCAATACCAGAATCACTTTGTTGTCTTCAGAATCGACCATGCTGGCCTCCTTCGTAACCCTTACCTTATCAATTTCGCTTAGCCGGGCAAAAACCGAATCGCTACCCCGGCGCCTGGCTTGATAAACTTAATACTGCCAAAGACCGGCAGTTTGAATTTCTGGCTTTGCCATTTTTCAGTTATCGACAATACAAGCTTTGCTGCGTTGTGTCAAGTATTGAAATGGCCAATAGTAATGATTTAAATCAATAGGATAAATAAAAATTGCTGCGAGTCAGCAAAATGTAGACTGTTGATGCGGTTAAATTCTTGAAGTTATTATGGCAATCTTTTATCATCTTTGTCAGTAATTAGCAATTAGCGGGATGGAAAATATGCAGCCAAAAATCAATGATTTCAGTGAAAGAGAGCGAACCAGGCTTGCTGAAGGGCTGGCTCGCGGTCGAGAGCTTTGTGCAAAATTTGAAACGCAACAGCGCGGGCCAGTAACGGCCGCCGTGCTCGACCGGGTTTTTCAAGCCTGGGCCAGTAACCACGCCGGGCAGAGCATCGCGGCTGATGAGGTCGCCTGTGGGCTTGGCTACCTGTTCGGTGAATTATTGAAGACTGATTTTGGTTTTGTCTGGCAGATGATCGAAGATCGGCATGGCATTGAACCTGCAATGGTCGATGAAATCACCGGCAGTATTGTGTTTCCGGTTAACACAGTCTGGAAACGCATTGAGCCAAAGGTTGACTCCCAGGCCTTTTTTCAGCCGATGTATGATGCAATCGCCGGGCATTTGAAAAAGTAATTATTCAGAAGATGGCGGTAACCGATGTGGTTCGCCACTGGGTTCGCTGACCAGCCAGCCTTTAAAGGGTTTCCAGGTCGCGAAATCTCGTTTTATGTCACCTTCGATTATTGTGATAAGGCCCCGCCCGCTAGTGTCGTAGGCTCGGCCGCATTTGCAGTTCAAGGGCATGGCATTTTTTTCATCGGCACCGGGTAGCGAATCGATGGTGCCACGCCCGCATGGGCACGCCGGAAACGGCTTTTGCCCGATGAACAACTCTCTTTCAAGCCAGGCGAGTTTTTCGATACCAAAAACCAGCAGCAGCGGAAAAAGCACCATACAGACAATACCGGCGATGTTGCTGTATTGCGAACCGAAACTGTCGCCAACCCAGGCTGCCGCGAGAATAAGCAGCAGGGCAATAACTTCGAAAAGACTGACGCCGTGGCGATTCATATTTTGTTTTCTCCACGCTGATTATAGCATGGATGCGGTCTCTGTTGCCGCCGCTAATTTTTTTTGCGGGCTGGGGGTTAAATTCTTCGCGTGAATATGATAAGAATAGTTGCATGCGCAACTATTCTATTGTTTCAAAGCAAGATTCGGTTGAAGAGGTTTTTCTTGGCCGCTGGGTCGCGCTGACCTACAGAGCCACGCACTCGCGAATGGCCGAACGCTTAAAAAGACTCGGCATTGGCTACGGGCAGTTTCCGTTTCTTTGCTATCTGAAGCGTTGTGGCATTTCGTCACAGGAAGAAATTTCCCGGGCGCTGTTTTTTGACAAGGCGACGACGGCGCGTGCTGTTAAAAAGCTCGAAGCACTCGGTTATGTTTCGAGAAAGGTTGCCCATGAAGATCGCCGGCGTTATGAGGTTGAAATTACCCCGGTGGGTTCTCGGGTGGTAATCGAGATCAGAAGCATTTTGCGTGACTGGAACCGACAGCTGACCACTGGTTTTAATAAAGAAGAGCGTCAGATTGTCTTTGATTTACTGATGCGGGTAGCCGGTAACGCTGCCGCCGGCCTTGAAAATCCGCATGATCTAACAGCCGAAGAATCGGCTGACGGGGGAGAGTTATGAAAAAGTTTGCTTTTACCTTTGCGGTTGGTTTGCTGCTGGCATGGTTGCTGATGAGTAATTTTCAGAAATCGGCATCTCAGAATCAGGGTCGGCGTGGGCCGGGTGGCCCTGCAGTGGTAGCCGTCGAAGTTGCATCACTGAAGATTGGCAATCTGGTAGATGAGGGCAGTTTTGTCGGTTCAATCGAACCGGCGGCAAAATTCACAGTTGCGCCTCGAATTTCAGGGCGTTTGAAGAAACTTTATGTTGATATTGGTGACCGCATCGACAACGGGGCTGTAATTGCTGCCCTTGACGATGAAGAGTTGCTGCTTGGAGTTAAGCAGGCCGAGGCAGACCTTGAAATCGCCAGAGCCAATTATAGCGAGAGTGCCAGCTTGCTTGAGATTTCGCAGCGTGAATTGGAACGTGTTAAAAAAATGCGTCAGCAGAAGGTTTCGTCTGAAGTTGAAGTCGAGAATGTTGAAGCTTCGCATAAGACGCGGCAGGCCAGGCATCAGGTTAACAAGGCGCTGCTCAGCCAGAAAGAGTCGGCCCTGGCGACTGCCCGGCTGAAGCTTGATTACGCCACGGTTGATGCGTCATGGTCAGGCACTTCAGGCGGCCGCTTTGTTGCCGAACGTTTTTTAAACGAGGGTGCGATGATCAGCGCCAACAGTGCCATTGTTTCGGTGATCGATATTGCAACCCTCACCGGGGTTATCGATGTGGTAGAACGCGATTATTTCAAGATTCAAAAGGGTATGCAGGTCGAAATCGAAACGGCAGCCATGCCAGGCCGGGTTTTCGCCGCCAGAGTTTCGCGCATTGCCCCGCTTTTGAACGAGGTTTCCCGGCAGGCCCGCATTGAACTCGAATTGGCAAACCCTGATTTCGTGCTGAAACCAGGCATGTTTATCAGTGCCAGAATCACCTACGCCCGGCACGATCAGGTAACCTACGCGCCTGCTGAGTCACTGGTGCGGCGCAATGACCGCGAAGGGGTCTTTCTGGTTGATCGCGACAAGAATACCGCCAGTTTTGTGCCAATTGAGGTCGGTTTCAGGGAAAGTGCCAGAATTGAGATTGCTTCGCCAACCATCGCTGGCGACGTCGTGGTTCTCGGTCACCATCTGGTTGAAGATGGCAGTGCCGTGCGGCTCGCCGGCCAGGATGACCTGCAGAAAGCAGGTGGCAGGCAGCCATGAATCTGACACAGATTTCGATCAGTCGCCCGATTGGGGTTACCATGGTTCTCTGCATGGTCGTCATCTTCGGGGTTGTCTCGCTCTATAAACTGCCCATCGACCTGATGCCAGACATCACTTACCCGACCATCACCGTCTCTGCCAACTATGCTGCCGCCAGCCCGACCGAAATCGAGACCTTGATTACCCGCCCGATCGAGCAGGCTATTGCGGCGGTTCCGGGGGTCGAAGAAATTACTTCAACTTCGCGTGAAGGCAATAGTCGGGTCAGGGTTTCGTTCGCCTGGGGAACCGACCTCGACGCGGCTACCAACGACCTGCGTGATCGCCTCGACCGCATTCTCAGCCGGCTTCCTGAAGATGTCGATCGCCCCAGCATTCGAAAGTTTGATGCCGCGGCAATGCCAGTTCTGATTCTCGGTGCATCGAGCAATCTTGACCCGGTGCAGATGCTCAATCTGATTGAAGAACAGGTTAAATACCGCATCGAGCGTATTCCGGGGGTGGCGGCCATTGACGTGATGGGCGGCAATCAGCGCGAGATTCAGGTCAATATTGCCATTAACCGTGCCAAATCATTAAAAATTTCACCAGATCAGATCATCGCCCGCCTAAAAGCCGAGAATCTTAATCTGCCGGCCGGGCTGATCGAATCTGGAAACTACGAACTGCGATTACGCACCCCGGGCGAATTCACGAATGTCAGTGAGATTGCCGGGCTGGTGATTGGCGAAACTGCCGGCAAGTTGATTCATCTGCGTGATGTGGCCGAAGTTCGCGATCTCTGGGAAAAACGCCGCAGCATCGTGCGCATCAACGGCCGACCCGGGGTGCGCGTCATGGTTAACAAGCAGTCGGGCAGCAATACTGTTGCTGTGGCCAACGCGGTCAAGGCTGAAATTGCCCGCATCAATCAAGAAATTCCCCAGCTGCGTCTTACGGCAATTGTCGATAATTCGAAATACATTCAGCGGGCAATCGATAACGTCAGTTCATCGGCTGTTTATGGCGGTCTGCTGGCGATTCTCATTCTGCACTTTTTTCTTGGCAATCTCGCCAGCACCGTTATCATTTCAATTGCGATTCCGCTGTCGATCATCGCGACGTTTGCCCTGATGTACTACTTTGATTTTACCCTGAATATCATGTCGCTGGGTGGCGTTGCCCTGGGCATCGGCATGCTGGTCGATAACTCAATCGTGGTGCTCGAGAACATTTTTCGCTATCGCGAGCAGGGCCGACCCATGCTGCAGGCCGCAGCCGAGGGTACTGCCGAGGTTGCCATGCCGGTGCTTGCCAGCACCCTGACCACCGTGGTCATTTTTCTGCCCCTGTTGTTTGTCGAGGGTATGACCGGCATCATGTTCAAGCAGATGGCCTATATTGTTTCGTTCTCGTTGTTCTGCTCGCTGGTTGTGTCGTTGACCATAGTGCCCATGATGAGTTCACAGTTTCTCAAAATGAACGGTTCGACAAAAAAGAGCTTGATCAGCAGGCTTTCAGACCAGGCAGTCTACCTGATTCTGCTGGTTCATGGCAGAGCACTGCGCCTGGTGCTTAATTACCGCAAAACAACAGCCTTTATTCTTGGGGCGGTTCTGGCGCTTACATTGTTTCTTGCTCGTGGAATCGGCACCGAGTTGATGCCAACCGCTGATGAAGGCGAAGTCAGGGTTACCATCGAAACCGAAGAAGGAACCCGTCTCAGCCTCGTCGAAAAGATCTTTATCGAAGCTGAAGAAATCATCATAAAAAACCTCGCCGAAGCTGAAACAGTCTTTACCAATGTGGGCGGCGGTGGTGGCGGCGGCGGAGGGGGCGGTTCGTTGAATTCGGGTCAGATAAGAATTCCGCTGATAGCCGGTCGCAAAAAAAGCAGTGCCCAGACGGCTGCCGAATTGCGCAAGATGCTTGCCGGGCTTCCGGGTGCCGAGATCAGAACCCGAGAAGGCCAGGGTATGTTCATGATGCGCATGGGCAGCGGTGATGAAGATAAAGTTCAGATTGAGATCAGGGGCTATGACTTGCAGGTTTCTGATGCCCTCGGTGCCGAAGTGGCCAAACTGTTAAAAACGGTTGATGGGGTCACCGATGTGCAACTGGCACGCGAAGAGGGCGTTCCAGAGCGAATTGTGGTCATTGACCGCGCCCGCGCCGCCGACCAGAAACTGACCGTTTCAAAGATTTCAGCCTTTCTTGAAACGATGATGGCTGGCACCAGCGCCGGCAATTTGCGCGAAGGCGGCGATGAATACCGCATTCGCGTTCAGGCAAAAGACGCAGAATTCATGAAGCTCGAAGACATTCTCAACCTGAGCCTCAGCAATTCTGCCGGTCAGCCGGTAATGCTACGCAACATCGCCCATATAGAAAGCAAGAAGGGGCCGACCGAACTCGAACGTCGCGACCAGGAAAGAGTTCTCGAAGTTACCGCTAACGTCGAAGGCCGAACAATGAGCTCTGTCATCGAAGAAATTCAGCAGAAGATCCGCGAAATCCCGTTGCCGGCGAATTTCAGCATTGTGATGTCTGGCGACTATGAAGAGCAGCAAAAGTCTTTTAAAGAACTGTTGTTCAGCTTTATTCTGGCTCTGGTGCTCGTTTATATGGTCATGGCCATTCAATATGAATCGCTCTACGACCCGATTATCGTCATGCTGACCGTGCCTTTGTCGGCAGTGGGCGTGGTGGTGATGCTCTATTTTACCAATACTACTTTTAATATTCAGTCGTTTATCGGCTGTATCATGCTTGGCGGCATCGTCGTCAACAATTCGATCCTGCTGGTTGACCATATCAACGACCTGCGGCGCGTTGGTCGTGCTGATCTGCTGACGATGGTATCGGAAGCTGCCCGCGATCGTTGTCGGCCGATTCTGATGACTGCCCTGACCACGGTTCTGGGGTTGCTGCCCCTGGCTCTCGGTCTCGGCGATGGCGGTGAAGTGCAGGCTCCGATGGCCCGGGCGGTTCTGGGTGGCCTGATTTTTGCAACTTTCATTTCGCTGCTGGTCATTCCGGTTATTTACGTTGAATTTGAACTGGCTTTTCGCAGCAATCAATATGCTCCGCAGGCCAATGAAGAGGAAAAACATGATGATGTCTGATATATACAGGAACCTTAGCAGATCTGTGGTTCTGTCGCATCTGTTAATGCTGTTGATTGTGGCGCCAGGCTTCGCTCAAAGCGATGATCCTGCAGTTCAGCCTGACGAAATTGCCCCGAAAGTCGCTTCAGAAAGCATGCCCGGGTCTGATCAACCGAGCGGTTCATTCCATATTTTTGCAAATTCGGGCGCATCGTTGACTATTTCGCTCGAAGGTGCAATTAAAAGCGCTCTCGAGCAGAATATTGCCCTGAGGGTCGAGAAGATCAGGCCCGAGATTGCCCGCACCGTTATCGACAAAGAACGGGCGGCTTTTGATACTGGGGTCAGCGGCGAGTTTTCTGGCACTGAGCGTCTTGGCAAAACCATCTTTCAGCAGGGCAATCTTGGTGATTCGGTTTCTAACCGCACTGATGCTGCTATTGGCTTAAAAAAACTTTCTGAAACCGGCACCAGGGGCACGGTTGATCTGACGATGGGCCGCAGTCGGTCGGCCCGTTCAGATAATCTCTTTGCCACGCGACTGGGCATCAGTCTGACCCACCCGCTTCGCCGGGGCAACGGTCGCGAAGTTAATCTGGTCTCACTTCGCCAGGCTGAGCTTGACCTTGACTGGTCTGAGTATGAGCTTAAGGGTTTTGTGCTGAGCTTTGTAGCCCAGGTTGAAAAGCAATACTGGCAGCATTATCTCAGCAATCGCCAGCTTGAGATCGTTAAAGAATCGCTTGAACTGGCGCGGCAACAGCAGGAAGAAACGCACAAGCGCATTGAGGCCGGCAGTATCGCCGAATCGGAAGAAGCCGCTGCTGAGGCCGAAGTGGCGCTGCGTTGCGAAGATCTGATCAATGCAGAGAGCCAGGTGGTAGAGACCGCGGTGTCGCTGTTGCGCTCTATCAACCCGGATACCGGCAATTTCTGGCTGGTGCGCCCGTTACTTATCGATGAGCCGGTTTTTGCGATGGCTGACCGTATGACTCTTGAAGAACACCTCGCGGTGGCGCTTGAAATGCGCCCCGAACTGCAACAGGCCAGACTGATGCTTGCTCGTGACCAGCTAGATGTCGTGGCAAGCCGGAATGGTCTGCTGCCACAGCTCGATTTTTTTGTAACCCTTGGCAAGACGGGTTATTCGACCTCACTGACCGGTTCAAACCCAAGACCGGGCGAAAAAGGTTCTTACGATATCTCGGCCGGCTTCACCTACGATCTGGTGCGCGGCAGAAGGGCTGCCCGGGCCGAAGTCCGCAAAGCCGACGCCAGCGCTGCCATGCGTCGCGAAGCGCTCAATAACCTCGAACAACTGGTCAGGGAAGACGTGATCAAGGCTTACATCGAAGTCGAGCGAACCATGCAGCAGATAGCGGCCACGGCGGCTACTTCCCAGAGACAGCTCGAAAAATTACGCGTTGAAGAAGTTAAATTCAACGTTGGCAAAACTACCGCTTTTCAGGTGGCTCAAGCCCAGCGCGATCTTACGGGGGCGCGTATCGCCGAAGCCCGCGCCGCGGCCGGCTACACCATGGCGATTGTTGAGCTGCTACGTGCCGATGGCTCTTTGCTCGAAAGAAACGGCATTATTGCCGGAAAAGTAAATTAAACAATTTCAGGGGTATGATATGGTTAAACAGAGGTTTTTACTGTTTTTTTTCGCAGCCATGCTGCTTGCTTCGCCTGCTTCGGCCGGATATTTCTGGCAGGACTTCAACGTCAGCCTGCTTGGCGGTTCAAATTACCGGATACCCTACGACAACCCGAATCTTTTTGATCTGACCAGATCTTATGAAAGAGACGAAGCTCGCACTGTTTTTACTTTCGAACATGCTGGCGAAACAGATTTTGGCGATACTTTTATCTTTTTTGATTATCTCTGGAACAACGCCGGTGACAAAGAATTCTACGGTGAACTCAACCCGCGTTTCAGCCTCGGCAAAACTCTGAACAAAGACCTGTCGAACGGCATGATTCAAGACTATTTTCTCTCGTATTGCTATGAATTCGGCAATAACTATTATTCAAACGATTCGGGCATCACCCAGGATCTGTACTATAGAAACCACCTGTTTGGTTTTGGCATCGACTTAAAACTCAAGGGGTTTACTTACTTCAAGGTTGACTATTTTATGCGTGCCAACGGTCAGGCTGATCATCCGGCCGGCCTGGCGGCTTATAATAACCAGCAGGTCACCCTGTGCTGGGGTTACCCTTTCAGTATTGGCGTTGCCGAGTTTCTCTATGACGGCTATGTAGACTACACCACACCCGAAACTGATTCTGCCAATGTGAAGCACGCAGCAAGCACCAATTTTTCGTCTCAGCTGAAATGGAACCTGGGCAAAGCTCTCAGACTGAAAAACCACCAGAAAAACAAGCTATATCTGGGCGTTGAATATGTTTACTGGACCAACAAGCTTGCTATCAAAGACGGTTCGCCGTTGTTTGCCGGTTCAATCAGAACCTGGGATTCAAACGAACGCAATCTCAACCTTCTGCTTCAGTATCATTTTTAATCGCTGGCAACTGTTTTTTTGTAAGACCCGGCCTGCAAACGGCCGGGCCGTCGAACAGACTCTAATTTGTTTTTGAAAAGTTCATAACTGAAGTTGTGGCAATGTTCACGTTCGCCCGGGTTCGTTTTGCTTCGGTGGCCTCTGGCCCGGAGTGTTTTTTGCACGCCCGGCCGGGATTGACTTTTGTGCGTACTGTTTATATGCTCAGAAAATGAATGAATTTACTTTTGAGAAGAAAATCAGCAGTGATGTGGTGATCTTGCGTGCCGTCGGTTACTTTAATGAAGCCGCCGGTCAGGCTCTGCGCGAAGCGGTTCGGGGTTGCCTGTCAGAAGGTATTCATCGGGTGGTTCTCAATCTTGAAAAAACTTCAGTGATCAACAGCCCGGGCATTACCCAGATTCTCGAGATGACCGAAGAAATTCTTGCCGACCCGAAAGGAAAATTCGGGCTGGTTGGTGTTTCGCAGTTGTATCAGGAAGTCTTCATGGTCATTGGCATAACTGGCCAGGCCACGATTTTTGCTGACGAAAATGCAGCAATCGATCAGCTTTGAAGAGCCCCGCCAAACACAAAATTCTGATTCTCTGCCTTTATTTCTGGGCTTTTACCCTGCTGCTCGGCGCAGGTTTCAGAATTCGCACCTGGCAGATTCTGACTGCCGATCAGCGGCCAGCGCGGGCACCCGTAGCTGTTAATGCGATTCGGCCAACAGCAACTACCGCGGTGGTCTCAGAGAAGCCTGCTGTTCTGCTGAAACAATGGCAAGACTGGCGGAAAACCCCCACCAACTGGGGCCAGAAGACGAAAGAAGAATTTTTTGCCCGGCATTGTCAGGATCTGATCAAATCTGCCGGGGCAACAGAAGTCCCTGGCGGTAGCGGTTTGCAATAAAAGCCTGGAGGTTTTTCGGCCATGAAGTATTATTTGGCGGCTCTGGCAGTATTGTTTTTGTTTTTTGCTGCGCAACTGGTTGCGGCCGGCGATTATCTGGCCGAGGGCAGAAGGCTTGAAGAGGCCAATGAATTTAACAAAGCCGTAGAAGCCTATCTTGAAGGCATCAGCCAGCAGGCGTCGGTTGAGCTTTATCTGGCGGCCGGCAAGCTGCTTGGCAAGCTGAAACAGTATCAGCGTGGCGGCGCACTGATGAACGAAGCCATGAGCAAATACCCGGGCAATCAGGCTCTTGGCAAACTTGGCGCTCTGTTTAAAACCCGCACTGCCGGCGGGCAAGACCCGGTGAGCGCCGCTGCGCTGCCGGCAATGCCAGTTGCCGAGCCTGGTGAACCCGGTGCGCCCGTCATTGATCAGTCAGTCTTGCCAGTTGATCAGCAGGCCTCGGCTGCCATTGAGATTATTCTCGGGTTGCAGAAGGTTGACCCAAAAGAAACAGCCCGCTTCGAAGGTGACCTGAAAAAGCTTATTGCTACCTGCCCGGCGTCAGAGTATGCCCCGGAAGCATGCTGGAAACTGGCCAATCTCTACCTTTTTTCTGAAAGCCAGCCTGATTACGAAAAGGCTTTGCCGCTTCTTGAAAAGATTGTCAATGATTACCCGGGGTCATCGACGGCGGGCCCGTGTTTGACCCGCCTGCGCAGCCTTGCCGAAACTTCAGGCAATTATTCTCTGCTGCTAAAAACCGCCCGCCAGGCGCAGAATTTAAAAATCTGGAACGCTGAAGAGCTGAACTTCTGGGTTTGTCATGAGGGAGCAGCGATGGTTCAGTGCGGAGAACGGGCCGGCGGCCTGGAAAAGATCAGGCAGATTTCGTTGACCGCAGGCAGCACGCCAAGGGCTGCTGAATACGCCAGTCTGCTGATCGAAAATTTTTAAGGAGGCGGCGATGCATTACCGGGCTGAACGGGTTAGAATCAGGGTTTTGTTGTTCTGTCTCTGGCTGGCTGTTTCGCAGACAGTTTTTGATATCGGCCAGGCACGGGCTGCTGACCGCGTTACTCGTGAGTTGACCGAAGAAGTGCTTCCCTCAATTAACATTGAAGAGGCTGCCGGCAATCTTAAGGCTGATGATATTGCTGTTTATCCGGGTGAATATCTTAAAGATCAGCTCAGAATTCTCGGTCGCACCAGCCCGGAAATCGTCAGAAACTTTATGGCCTTTCTGCCCACCGAGATGGGGGCGATTTTCAGCGGCCTTGACGCTAAGGGCGGCGGGCTTGAGATTCTCACTCTTTATACGGCCCTGAGCCTGACTTTTAATATCGCAGCCGGCGTTAACACTATCTATAACGATATCGCGGCCGTGCAGCAGTTCAAGTCAGATACCCTCGGCCGCTACGAGTATTACAAGGGTCTGGCCGACAAGGCCGCCAGATTCACCTTTGGCGGCTGGCTTTTTAAGCGCAGCAAGCTGACCCAGTTGCTGATGGCTTCTACCAGCCAATTTGAACGTAATGCCCTCAAAGCCGGGGGCCTCGTGACTATTCTGCAGAAATACCATTCGGTCAAAGCTTTTGATATAAGTGCCGATTCTTGTGACCTGGTTGTTGAAGGTTTCAAAAGCGCCGGCAACTCGCCGGTAATGAAGGTTTTCAAGGGTGTCGGCGATGTGCTGGGCTTTGTCGATCTGGCATTT